>CAZKOJ010000005.1:0-60530 GCA_964554365.1 uncultured Clostridium sp.
CATTGTGTAGGGTGACAAGACTCATACCCCTAGCACAATTACCAGCGTAACATTGTACAGCCATATCAGCCATTATATTACTTCCATCTTTAATATTAGCAGTTTCTCTAAATGGAGAGTCAGTACCACTTACATCATGATGATCTCTTCCAATCATAACAGGTCCTATTTCGCCATTTCGTACCATATCATTAAACTTTAAAGCTATCTTTATTCGTCCTTCAGCATCTTGATAGAGAATTCTAGCTTGTGTTCCAACTACTAGTTTGTTTTTTTCTGCATCCCTTATCCAAATATAATTATCTCTATCTTGGGGCCTTCTATCTGGATTTATGCAACCCATAGCTGCACTATCTGTTTTTATTAAATCTTCTTCTTTTCCAGTTAAACAAACCCACCTAAAAGGACCATATCCATAATCAAACAATTCAGGGCCCATAATATCTTCTACATAAGATGGAAATATAAATCCATCCTTTTCATCTACCCCATTTTTTAATATTTCTTTTACTCCAGCATCATAAACTGCTTTCATAAAAGAATTTCCATAATCAAAGAAATAAGTTCCTTTTTTAACTAAAGTTTTAATTAAAGTAAAGTGACGAGATAAGCTGCTATCTACTAGTTCACAAAATTTATGTCTATTGTTTTTAAGTAATTCGGTTCTTTCTTCAAAACTTATACCTTGAGGGCAATATCCACCATCATAAACAGCATGGCAGGAAGTCTGATCTGATAATAATTCCACATTTTTATGATTATCTACAGCAAATTCTAATAAATCTACTATATTCCCATGGTAAGCTATGGATATCGGTTCTTTCTTTTTTAAGTACTCTTCAGCTAAAATAAATATCTCATTTAAATCACTGGATATTTTACTTACCCAGCCTTGATCATATCTTGTTTTTATTCTTGAATAATCTACTTCAGCAATGATACCAACACCATTAGCTATTTCGACTGCTTTAGGTTGAGCACCACTCATACCTCCAAGACCAGAAGATATAAACATGTGACCTCTCAAGTCTTCATTGTGTCCTATACCTAATTTTAATCTTCCTGCATTTAGAATAGTATTGAAGGTACCATGTACAATTCCTTGAGGCCCTATGTACATCCACCCACCAGCAGTCATTTGTCCATAGTTTGCCACACCCATTTGCATAGCATAATGCCAATCCTTTTGATTATCAAACATTCCAATCATCAGAGCATTAGTGATTATAACTCTTGGCGCATCCTTTTTTGACTTAAATAATCCAAGAGGATGTCCAGATTCTATAACTAGAGTTTGTTCCTCTGTAAGTTGTTCTAAATATTTTTTTATAAGTTTGTATTGCATCCAATTTTGACAAACTTGTCCTGTTTCTCCGTAGGTTACAAGTTCATAAGGATATAGAGCTACATCAAAATCAAGATTATTATCTATCATTACTTGAAATGCTTTGCCTTCTATACAGTTTCCATTATAATCATTAATGCTTTTACCGTATATTCTTCCTTCAGGTCTGAATCTGTATCCATAAATTCTTCCCATAGTAAGTAATTCATTCATTAATTCTGGTGCTATCTTTTCATGAAGTTCTTCTGGTATATATCTTAGCGCATTTTTAAGTGCAATTTTTGTTTGATCAGCAGTTAAGTTAAAACCTCTATCTGGTGCTCTCCTTACACCTTCAATAAACTTTGGCATGTGAGGCAACTCACCTTGAAGCTTAATAGTCATAGCTTCATTAATTTCCTTATTAGTAGTCATACAAAATTCCCCCTTAAATAAACTTAATTAGTACCAATAATATCTTCATATGGATATATTATACTATATATTAATGAATTATTTAAATTATTCTGTTAATTTTAAGAAGAATTAACTTCAATAAGTAAGAATAGTTTGTCCTACCATTATATTATCACGTGATTCATGTAATAATTTCCAAAGATTATTTTTTATTGATGGGTTCCAGCAGATTTAAATAAAAGTTATTTTTTTGTAGAAATAATTTGAAGTGCCGGTGTTTTTTCCATATGCACAAGGTATTATAAGACGTATTCTCTGCAATGCATCACTGTTGTATATACGCCAACCAGATTGTTGGTCTAGCTGACTTTGAATAAATTATAGTTGTTTTTTGTATCATAACTTTATATAAAAATCACTGGATTGAAAACTAAAAGTTTATTAAACTTGGACTCTATTTTTACCTGTTCTTTTTGCTATGTAAAGTAACTCATCAGCTTTTTTTATAAGCACATCTACATCTTCATATTTATTATAGACTAAGCCTATACTCGCTGTAACCTTTAACCGATCTACATTCCACTCTTTATTCTCCAAAGATTTTCTTATATTTTCTATAATTTCTATAGCCTCTTCTTTGGTTTTATCCTTTAATATTATTAAAAATTCTTCTCCTCCAAATCTTGCTATAAAGTCTTCATCAGTTATAAAATAATTACAAATCTCAACAAAATTTACTAATACTCTGTCACCTACATTATGCCCAAAATTATCATTTGTTTTTTTAAAGTTATCTAAATCTACCATAGCAAGATATATTGACGCTTTAGCTTCTATCATGTATTTTAGATTCTTGTAAGCATATCCCCTAGTGTAAGCTTTAGTCAAATAATCCTCATTTATAATTTCTTTAAGTTTTGACTCACTTTCTTTTCTAAGCTTTATTTCATAATATAACCTATATATACCTAAACTTAAAAGTATTAAAGCTACTACTGTGATGATTAAAGCTAAATTCAAAATTTTACGCTTTTCTATTTCTGATTTTCTTTCATTTTCTATAATTGAAAGACGCTGATTATTAAGCTGATTATTTAAATCTATAATATTAGTTATATAACTTTCTACACTATTTTCTTTAACATTTGATAAATTCCAAAATTTTTTATAATATAGTTTATTATCTATATATTTGTTATTTTTTTGGTATAATGCTATTAAAGCTCCTACGCTCCGTATAGCCCCTATATTATTGCCCCCTTCTTCTGATAAACTTAGAGCTTTTTCATAATTTACTTTAGCTTTTTCAAAAATATTCTGTCTATCATAATAAAATCCATATGCAATATAACACTCAGTTAATATATTATTTTTCATATTATTATTTAACTTAATAGTTTTATCAATACCTATCAAAGCACTTTTGAAATTGCCATTAATTATTTTAACTATTGATGTATTTAAATATATAGTTGATTTAATATACATTAAATTCATAGTTTCGTTATCAATCTGATCACTTAAAATCATCAAATCCTTCTCAGCCTTTTTTATATCACCCCACCTTATATTGTACATACTTTTAGCATAAGTTATTATGTATCCTATCTCTTTATCATGAATATTTTTATTGTCTAGATTGTTTAAAAGATTCAAATATTCATTAACCTTATCAAAATTATTGCTTTTACCATAAAATATGCTAAGCATAGAATAGCTTAAACCTTCTATATCTTCCCTTGTAAAATTGCTATTTTTTATAATCTCTTTTTTTTTAGCAATATCTAACATTCTATTATAATAACTTAATGACTTACTACTATTAGGTTGCCATATATCTAAAATACTTATATTTTTAAAAGCATTTAAGATATAGTTATCTCCATTTTCAATTTTGCTATATTCATTCATTGTCTTATCTGAATAAATTTTTGCTTTTTGTAAATTATTATTTAATATATAATATCTAGTTATTGCATCATAATATTCTGCTAATATTAAACTATCCTCGATTCCATTTATACTATTCAAATTTTCTTTTTCAAAATTTACTGTTTTTAAATTAATCTTAGAATATAAATCATTAAGCCTTTTATAATGAACTTTATAATGATTCTTATTATCTATATTATTAATTAGTATAGCCATAATAATTATTATACTAAGTACTAAAAAAATTACCGTTATAGTAACAACTCTAAAATTTTTCTTCATACTGTCTCACCCCTTAACGCATTTTTCAAGTAATATATCTTATTACTATAGCTATAGTTGAGAAAATTTCATAACATATATTCACAGAATTAAAGTTATTTGAATTCTTAATAGTTTCATAACTAATTTTACTATATAATGAAATTTAATCAAATAGAATTATTCTGATATTCTTTAGGATGAGTAGTCTACTTACTCCTAGTTTGTATTCATAAAAAATCTTCTCTTAAAATAAACTTAGTACCAATAATATCTTCACAAGAATATATTATTGGTACTAAGTTTATTTTGTTAATTCTAAAAAGAATTAACTTCAATTTATTAAATTAGTTAAAATTTTATATTGTCTTTAATATTTTTATTTTAGTTTACTTTTTATTTTAATTTACATAATATTTAATATGTAAATACTTAAGTCTATACTTATAATGTAAATGCTTAGAAACAATGAATAAAGATTTATCAATGTAATCTTTCCAAAAATCAAAGAGTAACTCAGAAAAAGTATTTATTCAAACATATATTTCATATAATATATTACTTCACTAAGATATGAGGAGGTCTGTATATGAAACATTCTCTTAAATTCGATACTAATGGAAATTTTAAAATTGTTCAATTTACCGATTTACATGAAGGCCCAAATGTTGAAAAAACTATAGATGTTATGAACAAAATTTTAGAATATGAAAAACCTAATCTTGTACTTCTAACTGGAGATACTATTGATGGAAAATGTAAAACAACTGACAATATAAGAAAAGCTATGACTAATATATCTAGACCTATGGAAACTAGAAATATACCTTGGGCTATAGTTTTTGGTAATCATGATGACGAACATGGTATTATGAATAAAAAAGAAATGATGAAAATTTATATAAATTTTAAATATAATATTAGCCAAATAGGTTTTAAAACTTTTGATAGAATAGGTAATTACACTATTCTCATAAATAGTTCAAAAACAAAATTTCCAATGTTTGGTATTTATATGATGGATTCTGGAAAATATGCGCCTAAATACATAGGTGGATATAATTGGATAAAACGCACTCAAATTTGGTGGTATAAACTAACTACTTTTGGTCTAAAGCATAAATATAATAAAATAATTCCATCTCTCATGTTTTTTCATATTCCATTACCTGAATTTAAAAAAGCATTGGAGCTAGATGAAAAAGATGGTTATAGATTAGAAGAAGAATGTTCTCCTAAAAAGAATACATTTCTTTTTAACGCTCTTGTTAAAACTGGTAATGTAAAAGGAGTATTTGTAGGACATGATCATTTAAATAATTATTGTAGAATTCTTAATGGAATCAAATTAGGATATGGAAATTATACTGGTTATGGAGGTTATGGCAACGATTCTATTTCTCATGGTTCAAGAGTATTTCTTATTAAAGAATCTGATCCAGCTAACTTTAAAACTTGGATTAGACAAGAATATGATGGTGTATAACTGTTGCATATTAGATCTACATGTTAGAAGTGGTATGTAGTGAAGTGTTAGCAGTAGTAGATATCGGTTAAATGAACAAAAGTGCTACGCACTAAATACTAATTTCAGAAAAAACTTTAAAAATATAAAGATATAATGAAATTTACCGACTTCGGCAGGAGTGCTTGTCAGCCCTCTAAGAGAATAGAAGTAATTTGTGCCATGGAAGGCACAAGCTCCTCCCGCAACAAGGACGTTGCATAGGAGGAGGTAGGCATTTTTAAGCAGAGAACCCAAATTTTCAATTTGGTGTGAATCGCTTACTCCTGCGAAGAATGAGTAGGAGTTTCGAATAATAAATAAGTAAAGCATTAGAACTTCTAAATGAAGCGGCTAGTTTCTGAACAATATATAGCAATTGCAATACAGTTAAAATTCACTATACCACTTGCGACGCAATTCGCTTAAAATGAGGTGCAAATTTAATCTCTTAGCGTTGCCTTTATTCTATCCTTTTTCATTATCATATCAAATACTCTGTTTATATGGTTTACAGTTATGTGAGAATACATTATAGCTTGAGATGAGCAGCCTTCTTCTCCTATAACAGCTATAGATAAACCAGCTACTTTAAACATTTCTACATCATTTAACCCATTGCCTACTGCCATAGTATCCTCTGCTCCTATTTTTTCTACAAATTCTTTTTTATATTGTGTAGCTTTACCATTAGGAAAAGTTTCTAAATTAATAGGTAATCCTTCACACTCCGTTTTAGCATTACCATAGGTATCTGCAGTTATCACATATACATTTAAACATTCACTTATGCTTAATATCATATCTTTAACAGACTTTGGAACTACTCCATCCAATGCTATAGTTCCATTATAATCAAAAACTATATTCTTTAATTTTAAATTTTTTCTTCCTGGTATATTTATTTCAATCATATTTGATATTCCTTTCTATGTACATTTCACCCTGGATACTCATTAACATTGATAATCCTACAACACGGTAAAACATCTAATATATTCCTAATAATTTATCCAAATAAACCTTCTATATATTCTTTAGTTTCTTTTTTCAAAGGAGAATTAAATACTTTTTCTGTTTCCCCATATTCTACAATTTCTCCATTTAACATAAATGCAGTATAATGAGCAATCCTTTTAGCTTGAGCTAAATTATGTGTTACAATTACAATGGTATAATAATTACTTAGTTCTTTCAGCATTTGTTCAATTTTCATGGTATTATTTAAATCCAATGCAGAACACGGTTCGTCCATTAATATAATTTCTGGATCTACAGTAAGTGTTCTTGCTATACATAATCTTTGTTGTTGACCACCTGAAAGCTTCAAAGCAGACATATTTAAATCTTCTTTTACTTCATCATAAAGCCCTGCTAACTTTAATTTTTCTTCTACTATGCAGTTTAGCTTTTTCTTTTCTGTTATACCATAATATTTAGGGGCATATATCATATTTTTATATATAGAAAAAGGAAATGGAGTTGGAGTTTGAAAAACACAGCCTATAGTTTTTCTTAAATTATCCGTATTTATAGCTTTAATGTGTTCCCCTTTAAAAAGTATACTTCCTTCTACCTTAGAATTTTCTTCCTCATGTATTATGTAGTCTAAAGTTTTTAATAAAGTAGTTTTTCCACATCCAGAAGGCCCTATTATAGCTGTTATTTTCTTCTCTTTAATATTCAAATTAACATTTTTAATTATTAATTTACTATCCAAATAAACCTTTAAATTTTCAATTTTTAATATGTTATCTTCCATGGCTTATCCCCTCCTTCTTGTAGGAAAAAAAGCTGCTATAAAATTTATAAGTATTAGTATTACCATAAGTACAAGTGCAGTTCCATATGCCTTATCCATTGAAATTCCTTGACTTGCTAATATATATAAATGATATGGAAGTGCCATTACAGGAGAAAGTAACGAATCAGGATTAGGGGCAGATACCACTGCAGAGGTTAGCATAACTGGAGCAGCTGCTCCCATGGCGAAACTACCTGACATAACTATTCCTGATATAATATCTCCTTTGCACTGTGGAAATATTATGTTTAAAAAAGTATAAAGCTTACCCACTCCTAATGCATAGGATGATTGTATTAAGTTCTTGTCTATCCTTCTTATGCTGCTTTCAGTTATAACTTCAATGTATGGGAAAATCATTATTCCTAATGTAATTCCTCCAGATAAAAGACTTACTCCAAAACCACAAAAGTACACTAGAAAAGAATATCCAAATAGCCCTAATACAATAGACGGAATACCTGACATAGAGCTTATTACTAAATGCATAATGTTTTTAATTTTACCACAGCTGCAATAAACACATAAATAAATAGCTGTGGATACGCCTAGAATAGAAGCACTTATACAAGCTATTAGCATTAATGCTAAACTTCCAAGTATGGCTGGTAATATTCCTCCCTCCATACCAAGCGGTGTGCCTTTAGGTACACCTAATATAAAGCCTAAATTTATATTTCCATATCCTCTTTTAAATATGTAAGTAAAAATAAACAGAATTATAGATATTACAATAAAACTACTAAAAAAATACCAAACTCCTAGCAATGCATTTTTAAAAACTTTATTCATAACCATTCCTTCTTTATTATATTAATTTTTTTATCCAGGGACGCAGCGATTTCTAGCTTCTGATGTGTTCAAAATCATACCTGAAACCAAGAACTCTGTTTATACTTGAATCTTTCTATTTATCTTATAAAATATAGCATTTATGATTAAAAGTAATATCATAAGTATGACTCCACATGCAAATAAAGCATGATATTGAACGCTTCCTATTTGTGCAGATCCCATTTCTAATGCTATAAGAGCAGGAATAGTTTCTCCTTTACCAAAAAATTTAGGCATAATAGGACTATTACCTATAACCATCATTACTGCCATAGTTTCCCCCATAGCTCTACCTGTTGCAAGAATGGTTGATGCTAATATACTCTTTTTAGCAGCAGGTATTATAAGATTGTTAATCATATACCATTTAGATACCCCTAATGCTTTAGAGTATGTTTCATATTTATCATATGAATTACTTATTGTTTCAGCACAATTGGATACTATACAAGGTAATATCATAATTGAAAGCAGTACTGCAGCACATAATACGGATTCTCCAGTAGCAAAGGAAAAATGTACTTCAAAAAATTTCACCATAAAAGACAAACCTATAAATCCATATACTACAGAAGGTATGCCTGCTAATACATTTACAAGAACTTTAAATATTTTTCCCAGTTTTTTATTTGCAATTACAGATATAAATATAGAAAATCCTACACCCAGTGGAATAGCTAATATTACTGCTATACTAGACACATAAACTGTAGCCGCTAAAAAAGGCTTTATACAAACCTTAGGCAATGCATCTAATGGCTGCCACTCACTACCAAATACAAAGCTAGAAATAGATATTTTATAAAATAATCCAAAGCTTTCTTTTAACATAAACATTAATATTATAACTAACAGAAATATTGATATAAATGCTAATAGCTTTATAAATATTGAAAAAATTTTCTCCATATTATTATACATAAAATCACCTTTTATAAAATATTAAAATAACTCGTTGAGTTTAAGTCCCAACGAGTTATTTATTTATTTATTAGTTTTTACAGGAACAAATCCTAAGTCCTTAACTACTTTCAATCCATCTTCTGATGTTAAATAGTCCATAAAAGCTTTTTCCTGTGGATTTAAGTCACCATTTTTTACTATTAAAAGTGGTCTTGCTATTTTATATTTACCACTTATTATATTTTCAGCTGTTGGAGAAACTCCATCTACATCCATTGCAACTATTTTACCTTGGTTTTTTTCTACTATTCCTACAGAAGCATATCCTATTGCATCTTTATTTTCCATAATTTTTTGTCCTAAAGCTCCCATTGAAGGTGCTTGAATAGCTTCTTTACTTACCTTTTTATCTCCCATTATTCCCTTTTCAAATACCTCTCCTGCACCACCACCTGCATCTCTTACTACTATAACTATTTTATTCTTAGGTAATGTTGCATCTACATCACTCCACAATTTTGCTTCACCAGAGAATATTTTTTGAACTTCCTCTTTAGTTAAATTTTTCTTATTAGATAAAATAGGATTTCCAGGGTTAACTGATATAGTTAACGCATCCATACCTATTTTAAATTCTTTGTAGCCAGACATTTTACTCTTTTCATCTTTTGATACTTCTCTAGAAACTAATCCAAAATTGCTTGTTTTTTCTAGAGCTGCCTTAACGCCAGTTCCTGAACCTGCTGACGAAACAGCGATTTGTATAGGCTTGTCCGATAATTTTCCATCAACCTTATTCCAAGTTTTATTTTTTTCAGTAAAAACATCTCCTACTTTAGATACAATTGGCGCCATAGTTGATGATCCGCTAAACATTATCTTATTTTCACTTGAAGCATTGCTCTTTTCTGTAGTACTAGCGTTTTTTTGATTTCCACAACCAACTAATGAAATACCTGCAACTAAAACCAAAGATAAAACCATACTTAGTCTTTTTCTCATATAAATAGTCCTCCTTTTTTAACAAACTAAAATTTTTTATGTATTATGTAGTAAAACATGTTAATTTTAACACGAATTTAGCATTAATATTTGCTATATAGATTTTGATTATAGTTTGCTGTATATCTATTACATTTTGTTATATAAATGAAATGTAATAGACATTAAAAAAGCATATGTTGTACTTATGGCTATATAAGTACAACATATGCAAAGTTATATCTCACAATTGATTTTTATTAATTTATTTCATACCCATCCTTTGTTTTTTTCTGGTAAAGGCCTATCCATTCAGGTATTTCACCTTTATTCTTTAGTAACTCTATAGCTACATCTCCTACCACTGCTAAATCTTCTGCATTAAAATAATATTCCATGTTTTTATCAAAAAGTATATTTGCAGAAGCAGGCAATTCATCATCTTCTTGCCACACTATAAATGTAATATACACATTATCTATAAATTCAAATTTACATGCTGCATCTCCCTTTTTTAGCACTTGTCCACCTATAGATACTGCATACTCTTCTAATTGCTTTGGATTGTTTGAAAAAATCCTTGCTAATTTTAGTATAGTTCTGTTATAAAAATTTCTATAATAAACTAAACCTCCAGGAATCTCCTTATAGGTAATATCTTGATTAAATGCAGGTACAGCTTTTGAATTGACAAGATACCTTAAAACTAAAGTCTTTATTGCATAGGCATTCATTTCTTCTCCAGTTTCTTTTTTATACATTCTTCCTTCTGGATGTTTTACGTAATACTCTATTCCCATCATTGTTATTTTAAAACGACTGGTGTCCCTATCATAGCAAACACTTGATTTTTCTGCTATATGAAGGGGATCTTCGCTGGCAAATATGTTTTGTATATATTCATATGGAACTCTACCTTGTCTATCATCTTCTAATTTTAAATCAGTCATAGCCCATCCTCCTTAGTATATTTTGAAAATTCCCATATTATCATTTTAATACATATTTGGCAAATAAAAAAGCTCTTTTCCAAATCTCAATTTCACTATTTATCAAATTCTACATCCCTGAAGTATTGCTAATTCCACAATTCAACTAAATTTAGTATAATGGTTGTATAATGTATTAAATTCAAATTGCTTTTATAGCATAATTTAGTTCATACTATTTATTTGAAAATAAAAACAAGTTAAGGAGCATATTGAATTATGGAAGATAACGATAGACAAAGTTCAGAATCAATTAGAAATCTTATGGAAGATATTGATAATAACAATATTACATTACCAGAGTTTCAAAGAGATTTTGTTTGGGATATTACAAAAACTTATGATTTATTTGATTCAATAGTTAAAGATATTTTTATAGGGTCAATTATATATGGAATTCCATCTTTTGAAGTAACAGTTAGAGAAATTGATAATAGAGACAGGAAAACAAGTGGAAAAAGAAGAAAAAAACTGAAATTAATTTCATACACAAAAGAAGAAATAACTATGAAAGTAAACACCCAAAGAGGTTTTAGGTTAGTTTTAGATGGTCAACAGAGAGTAACTTCAATTTTTAGAGCTGTGAAAGGTATAGATACAATATGGTTTGTTTGTAAAAATGAAGATGAAGTTGATGAAGATATGAAAAATAAAGAAATTAATCAAATGACATTAGAAGAAGTATTATATGAATTTAATGGACAAGAAGATGAAAATAGATTATCTATTAAATTATCAGATGTTTATTCAATAATGGAGAATAGTTATTTTGAAGATGAAATCAAAGAAAATTTTTTCTCTAAAATTAAGTTTATAGAAAACGTTAGTGAAGAAGAACAAAATTTATATTTTAGAAGATACTTGATATTTTCAAGAAAGATACAGGATTTATTTAAAGCTCAAAAACTTATATCATATTATTTGTTAAACATGAACTCAGAAAAATTCGCATTGTTTTTTGAGAGAAGTAATAGTAAAGGTGTACGATTAAATTTTATTGATATTCTTGCTGCAAAATTATATAAAGGTTTTAATTTCCGAAATGAAATGGAAAAAGTTATAGACCTACATGGAAATAAATATAATTTTGAGCGTGAAATTATTGTAAGAACCATTTCTTATATAGTAAGCAATGGTAAAAATGTGGACAGAGGCTTTATTTTAAAAAATTTAAATCATGAAGATTTTAATTTATATTGGAATGAAGTGTGTGATTCCTATAAAAAAGTATTGGATTTTTTATTTGACAATCATTTTATTATTTCACAGTCGTGGATGCCCTATGACAATATAGTTATACCTCTTATGGTGTTTTTCAGAGAGCTTCCACATAAAGATTTTACACAAATGAATGAAAAACAGAAAGAATTTATTCATTATTGGTATTGGGCTTCAATATTCTCTCAAAGATATGGTGGAGCATCAAACGATGTGATAATTCAAGACTCCAATATATTGAAAATTATTGCTAAAAATCAAAAGATTACTGATAAAACATATTTTAGCAAATTAAGAATTCAAGTAAATGCCTTTGAAGATTTGTATTTGTTTTCCAAAAGTGGCAGTTCTATTTATAGAGGAATTCTAAATTTAATTAATTATAATACAAGAGGCTTAAAGGATTTTAAGAGTACTAATCAAATAACTTTTAATAGTAAATTAGAAGATCATCATATTTTTCCAAAGGAATACATAAAAACTCAGATTAAAGAAAATGAAGAATATATTGAAATGATTGATTGTGTACTTAACAGAACACTGATTCCCAAAATTGTTAACATACAGATTGGAAGAAAAAGTCCTTCAAGGTATTTGAATGACTTAAAAAGGGACAATCCCAATATTATTGAAAGTTTAAAAACTCATTTGATACCAGTTGATATAATTGAAGGGCTTTACGATGAATTTTATTTGGATTTTTTAGAGGAGAGAGCAAAATTAATATTCAGTATAATTAAAAAACACATAACAGATAAAAGTGATGAAATCATAGAGGAATTTTATGAACAAGTTAAAAGGAAAAGTACCACAATTAAAGTTTTCGGAAGATATCGTAATAAAATTGTAGAAGCTACATTTAATATTGAAACCCAAGAAATATTATATGATGGTATAAAATATTCATCAGTAGTAGCATCCTCAGATAAGGCAAAGTCTTTTTTAACTGGAAATAAAAATGTATCAACAAATGGATGGAAATTTTGGAAATACACCAATGAATACGGAGAAGAAAGAAGCATAAGTGATTACAGGTATTAACTTCTCAGGGGTTCAACAACCATGTTCTTATATTAGCATAGGCATTCCCTTTTGTGGAATGCCTTAATAGTAATAATTTATCATTCTAGATGTTTTAAAATTATTTACTCTGTTTTACGCCCTCATTTTTATAACTATTACTCCTAATTTGTTGCATTACATCAGCAAATGAAACATCTTGCTCACTTTCTTGTCTTATTCGTTTATTTTCATATTTATTATTTAATTCTTTATGTTTATTGTATTGACTATATTCAGCAATTGAATTTATTTGCATTTTTTATCACTCCTCTAACTATTAGTACGAGTGATAAATTCACTTTCATAGGGTATAAAAGAAAAAACTTTATGATATTTCTTCCTTTTATTATTTGAAAGTATATTTTATATAGATATGTTGTTTATTTTATTAAAAATAGCTAAAATATCTAATGTTATGTTTTCTTTATTAGAGACCTTTAAAATCAAAGCTTTATATGACAATACCCATTTGGATTTTTTTTCAAATACCTTTGATGATACTCTTCTGCAGCATAAAAACATTGTAGAGATTTTATCTCTGTTACAATTGCTTTTTTATACTTATTTTGTTCTTCATCTTTACTTTTAAGAATTATAGATAAATCTTGCTGATCAATATAAAAAATACCTGTCCTATATTGACTTCCAATATCGTTGCCCTGTCTATTTAAAACAGTTGGATCGATTATACTCCAGAATTCACTTAAAATTTCATCTAAGCCAATATTTTTCTCATTATATTTTACATAGCAAGCCTCTGTATGTCCTGTATTACCTGTGCAAACCTGTTCATAAGTAGGATTTTCTCTTGTTCCATTAGCATATCCAACTTTTGTTTCTTCAATGCCTTTTATTCTTGACAAAAATTCTTCCACACCCCAGAAACAACCTCCTGCTAGAACTATTTCTTTCATTTAAAACACCTCACTTTACTTTTGTATTAGGCATATGAAAGAAAATAACAAGTCAAAGATGCGACGTATATTTTGTATCATACCAGGAAACAGGTTCCGCTGATAGTTGTTCTATCAAAGGGTTCTGCTGACGCAGTATGACACAAAATAGACTAGCAGACTGACTAGTTATTTTTTTGAATATGCCTTATCTATTGTTTTTATAATTTGCATATTCTAATCCACTTATTCTTAATTTTGCTTCTATATTATGAGTATCTGTATATATTTCCTTTTATTTTATTTTATTTACTTTAATAAAGGGACTGCTTTTATAACAATCCCTCTATATTAAACACTAATATATGCTATTTTTTCATTCCTGTATAAATGAAAACTGCATCTCTTAAAAATTCAGCTGTACCTGGCTGCTCTTTATCATAATATGCTTTAAATCTTTCATCATCCACATACATTTGAGCAATACCAGCATGTGCTTCGTTGCTGTATTCAGTCCAATAAAACATTAGCCACTTCTTATGCAGCTCAGCTGACTTTTGAGCTATATCACTAGCTGGGTCACCGTTTTTAAAAGCTTCAGCTAATGTTGTCTTTACTTTTTCTTCAAGACTTGTCACTTCATTATACTGTTCCTCTGTCATGTTCATTAGCTTTGCATTTGACTTTTCGACTATATCAATTCCATATCTTTCTTTTATTTCTTTACCATATTTTCCCTCATTATCATCAATCAGCTTTTTCTTAAAGCCTTCAAATTTTTCTTTATTACTCATTGTAATTCTCCCTTCTGTTGCAACTATTGTTTTATCAACATTTGCAATTAACATATCTAATTGTTCTCGTTTCTTAAGAAGCTTTTCACGATGTTCTCTAAGTGCAGTTGTACAATTAAATGACGGCGAGGTTATTATTTCCTTAATACTTTCCAAGCTTACCCCTAGCTCTCGGTAAAATAATATCTGCTGTAATCTATCTACCTCTGTTTGCCCGTAAATACGATACCCTGAAGAATTGATTCTTGCTGGCTTAAGAATTCCAATTTCATCGTAATATCGCAGTGTCCTAGTGCTAACACTAGCTATTTTTCCTAGTTTTTGTACTGTGTATTCCATATATATCCTCTCCTATATTCCTAATATGCATATTAAGGCTGTCAGTGATTTCTCCTGACAACATTACTATACACGTTTCCGTAGCGTTAATGTCAACAACTTTTTAAATTGAATATTTTCATTCATTGACAAGACGAAAATATCATCCAGTTATCTATTGTACAATTTCTGAGTATTTTGCTTTTTACAGCAGCTTTTATTAATGGTATTAATTTACGAGTATCTACGATAGAGTTTAAGATATAGTAACTATAAAAATCATTAGAAAGTCAATGGAATATAGTTGCATTTAATCAAAATTATCATAAAAAAACGTGGTAAATCTTAAAAAGTAATGGGAGTAGAATTATTTAATTCTACTCCCATTACTTTTAATATTTTTTGATTCAACATCAAAATTAAAATTATTTAAATTTCTTTTTTAATAAATATTTTTTTAATAAATTTATTCGAAATAAATTTAACTGCAAATAGTAAAATAATTATCATATAGTTAACATATCGATTACCAACTTTAAAACTATACATAGCTGTCATTGATAAAACTATTAAAAATATAGTTTGAACATTTAATATAAAATTGATTTTTTTACATTCTTTTTGATTTATTTTATTTGCTTTCAATGATTTTAGCTTATCTTCATCTAATAATAAACTTACAAAAAAATTATTATATTCTTGTTTTGAGAAATGATAAAGACCTGTTAAACTAATTAATATAACTAATAATATGATTACTGTTAAAATAATAATTTCTATGTGGAAAAACATAATACCTGTCTCCTTTTTATGTTAATTTATAAACTATGACAATAGTATATCACACAAGTCTTACATGAAATACCATATTACTTCCTTATTTTAGCCAAAACAGTTTATATATGTTTTAAATTTTAAGTTATTATTATTTTTCATTTCGTCCATTACGGCGTTCCATTTTTCAGTGAGTCTAGCATTTCCTTTCCTCTTTCTAGCCAACCACTATTTATAAGCGCTGGACTTGCTGTGTTCATAAGATGTTTTGCAGTATCTTCTAATGAGCCTATATATTTATTATCAAGAGTTTCATTGGGTGGGTTGTCTCGTAAATTAATAGCATTTTTATCAGAAAGTTTAGGCTGCGTATCTGCTTATAGGACCTTGAGACACAAAAAAGCTTTTATAAGATGCAGGAATGTTTATAGACATATTGAATCCCCCTTATTTCTATTTTAAACAAATAGTTATATATGAATCTTTGTTTCCTAACATATTATCGTATATGTTTTATGTAAATTTAGGTTCTAATGGTAATATTATTAATTTTAACACGGAAAATCCCGATATAAAATACGAATTGTATGTTTGACTACCATAGCTACTAGTATGTGTTATCCTCATTTAGCACATACTAATTTTATTCCCAATTTTTAAATAGAATAATATATTTCTTTAAAGTACAATATATAAACGAATAAAAACTATTGATTGATGGAGGTATTTATATATGAGCATATTAGGAGGAATTTTTGGAAACGACGATGACCCTAAAAAAGAAACTACTGATGAGGACGGAAAGCTTCGTCTCCGCAAAGAAGAGCTTAATATTGCCAAAAGCAAAGTGCAAAAAGGTGAAGTAGAGCTTAGTAAGGAAATTATAGAAGAACAAAAGACAGTTGATGTTCCCGTAATGCGTGAAGAAGTAGTAATTGAAAGAAGAACCTTAAACAATGAAGAAAGTGATTCACCTATCACTGACGAAGGAACCATTCGAATTCCTGTCAGTGAAGAGAAAGTTGATGTAGATAAACATACAGTAATAACAGGGGAACTTTCAGCTCAAAAACGTGCCATAGAAGATACAGCGCATATAGACGAAACTCTTAAACGAGAAGAAGCTCGTGTAAATAAAATCGGCAACCCTGATGTAGTTGACAATGGTAACGATTAAAATTAATAAAGTAGAAAACACCTCCGAATCTTATTCATGATTCGTGAGGTGTTTTTCAGAACAAATGGAGGGCAAAGCTATGACAAAGAACTCATCAGTTGCTCCTGAAAAAACATATAATTTTGCAAGAACACCGAAACAAAGCATATATGACGATAGTAAAGATGTGACCCTTCAGATTAAAGAAGAACAGCTTGATGTAGCAAAAAAGTGGATACAAACAGGCGAAGTAAGGATTTATAGGGACTCTTTTATGGAAGAAAAAAGCTTTACTGTGCCTATTAAATGCGAAGAACTCGTAATAGAGAAGACCGCCCTTGCTTCGGCTACCTCTGAACACAAAGATGTACCCACAAAAGTTATCCGTATACGTCTTAGTGAAGAACAGGTTAAATTTGCAAAACACAAAGTTGATTTAGAGGATGTATCCATATATAAACAGAAGATAGAAGAGATAAAACACATTGAAGAAACATTGAGGAAGGAGGAATCTAAAGTTAAAATATCCGGCTCCCCAAAGGTCAGAGACAGATCAAATTCAAAGAACTCCTAATCTCTAGAACTTTGTGGGGTCAGACCCCTTTCAAATAAATTAGATTATATATTTCCTAAAATCACTTTACTCAAATATCTTCTAGCAACTTCCTCTGCTTTTCTCATAAAATTTATATCAGTAGGTAAGTTTTCAAGCTTATACCTTGGAAAATACCTTGAAAGATGTAAAGGAATCTCATGATTTATAGAGTTTAGAAATTTTGCAATTTCCTCTACTTCATCTAAGCTATCATTTTTTCCACTGACTAATAACGTGGTGATTTCCACATGACAGGCTTTTGTAGCTATTTCGACGGTTTTTAGCACAGGCTGTAAACTTCCTCCGCAAAGGTCTTTATAGTATGTAGTGTTGAAGCTTTTCAAATCAATATTCATAGCATCTACATATGGAAGAAGTTTTTTTAAAGGCTCCTCACTAATATATCCATTGGTAACAAGTACCACTGCTGCATTAGGATTTGTTTCTTTTAAAAGTTTGGCACAATCATATACATATTCATACCAAATACTTGGCTCGTTATAGGTAAATGCTAAACCTATATTATTTTTTATTGTTAGTGCAGTTTCCACCAGACTTTCTTTAGGTACAAATTTGCTTTCAGCTTTAAATTGAGAAATACTATAATTTTGGCAAAAGTCGCAGGTAAAATTGCAGCCAAAACTTCCTACAGAAAAAATTTCAGTAGAAGGTCTAAAATACTGAAGAGGTTTTTTTTCTATAGGATCTACGGAAGCTGAAGTTATTTCTCCATAATTTATAGTAAAAAGTTCTCCATTTTCATTGGTTCGCACATTGCATTTTCCAAAATTTCCATCTTCAATAACACAATTGTGTGGACATAAGAAGCAGTGAATTTTATCTTTACATTTTTCATAAAACATGGCCTGTGTTTTCATAATATTACACCTCTTTATGTCGGATTACTTTAAATTTTTCTATTGTATATTCTTCATAAGCTTCTATACCTGCTTTTTTTAAAGCAATTGATAATTGATCTTTCACAGTGTCTACTCCTTCTAAATCTGGAAGTAAAAGTCCTATTTTCCCTTTACTCCTTACAATTACACCGTATTCCTTTGGATTTAACTCTTCCTTAGAAGAAGATTCAGGTTCTGTTAGAACGTCCACTGAAAAAACAATATCCACAAGTTCCTCTTTTTGTACTTCATAAAACCTAGGATCATTAAGTCCAGCTTCAATGGCATTTCGTATAATTTCTTCTGCAATACTGCTGGTTGTAGGAAATATAGTTCCAATACACCCTCTTAACTCTCCATGCTTTTTTAAAGATACAAACACTCCCCTTTTATTATTTTTCATTTCCTCTGTTACATAGTGTGGATTCTGCTTAAGATCTTTTCCTGTGTTTAAGTAATTGGTAAGGCTTTCTCTAGCAAGTGTCACATAAGGATCACTTTGATTTTTCCTTTTTTCATAGGCCGCACTGCGAATTGTTTCTAACTCTTCTAACTTAGGAGTACCCCAAGAAATAATATTAAACTTCATTACTCCATAGCCTACTCCAAAAGTGCCTTCATAACTTAAGAGTTCACCATTAAATTTCTTACCTTCTAATGTACCAAGTAAAATGGCGGTAGATCGTCTTCCACATTCTCCAGCATTACATATCATTTCTTTATCCATGCTGAAAACAGCTTTTACGTCCCCTTTCTCTAAAAGCTTAAGAAACTCTGTATCAAATTTTTCACCAAAAGGACTATACTCATAAGGACCTTCTTCCTTTAACTTATGAGACAAATCTCCGCTTGCTATAACAACAGCATTTTCCTCTAACTCTTCTACTGCTTTATTGATATCAATGCCCAATTTATATAAATCAATGTCATTTAAAGCAGCATAGGTAATATGCACAAGTTTATAATCCTTATAATATTTATTGATAAAGTACAACGGAACCATGGCTCCATGATCTAGAAAAACAGAAGTATTATATTTATTTAAAAGGGAGTTTGTGGCCATTACAACAGATATACCCTCTTTGTATGCCAATTCATATAGTTTATTGGTAAGAGCTTTATTGATTGGAAGCTTCATAGAAACATTCGGAACACCAAAGTTTTTTAGGTCTCCAGAAATTTCATCCTCCAAGCTAAGTGCAATGGCATCTTGAAACATGGTCCCATGGGGAGTTATAAGGATAATCGTACTAGGGGATTTTTTAGCAATTTCCTTTCCCAGGGTATGCAAACTATTACTAGTATCACTAATCCTTTCTTCTTTTCCTTTTCCCACTTCTGGAATCACAATTGGAGGATGGGGCATTAAGTAAAAACCTTGTAAACTCACAAAAATCACCTCTATATAATATTTACATTTAGTTATGTAATTTAGTCTTACCAATTTACAATATTAGATACTTTAAATAAATTGAATAGTATACTGGTTTTATATCAGTATACTATTGTACCAGAAATAGCTGTTAAAGCGTGGGCAAAAGATAGGGCATTTCAGCAAGTATCATTTTAAATGGGAAGGATTAGCAAGTTTTAATAAATTATATTTATAGTATAACCTGGAATATTTGAATAAGGTATGGCCATACTTAATAATTTAGAATTTTTTATTTTATGAGTACATATGTATGTACCAGAACATTTTCCAAAAGATATGGTCTTTTTACAAATTTCTGAATCCTTAATTACAGCTAAGTTTATTTCGCTTTTTTCAAGATTAAAACTATAATCCATGACAATTATTTTATCATTTGAGTAACTTAGAGATTCCAAATCTGCATCTTCGGAAGTTATCATTAAGACATTTTTAACTAATAGTATTATTTCCGAAATATCTGATATTCGTCTTTCTCTATATGTGTTTAACTCTTTTTTCAGCAACTCATTAAATTCCAAATAATCCCTACCAGTTCTTAGTACAATTCTTCTTGATTTAAATTTTCTATACAATACCGGTTCTTTTTGGTAATAAATAACATCTTTTGTATTTTCAGTACCTTCCATGCAAACAACTCCCTTGCTTAATTAATCCAATGATTTAATAAATTATTCTACCTTATATGATAAATTTTAATT
This sequence comes from uncultured Clostridium sp., assembly GCA_964554365.1. Taxonomy (GTDB): domain Bacteria; phylum Bacillota; class Clostridia; order Clostridiales; family Clostridiaceae; genus Clostridium_AM. The sequence continues at coordinate 20,792 of CAZKOJ010000005.1, forward strand.
TTAAATATGTAAATACATTATGGAAATATTTATAGTGAAATAATAGTTTAAATTTATTCAATATGAAAAATTCTATTCAAATATTAATTTGACATTCTATTATAAGATATAATGCATCTGATGAAAATAAGAACGTAAACATTTATTACAATTATGTTTACGTTCTTATGTTTTAACTCTTATATCATCTATTTTTATCGAAGTATTAAAAAGACTAATAAGTTTATCACTTTACATGAAATGGCTTATAAATAATATTTAAAATGCCAGTTTCTTTATCCTCCGTAACTTTAGCATCAACCTCATACAACGATTTTATTAATTCTTTGGTTAAGACTTCCTTTGGTATTCCATAACTAACAATTTTACCTGCTTTCATGGCATAAATTTTATCACAATATAATGCAGCAATATTTAAATCATGAATAGCAGATATAACTGTGCCACCTAGCTCTTTTACAGTAGCCATAAACTGAAGCTGATACTTTATATCTAGATGATTTGTAGGTTCGTCTAGAATAAGACATTCTGTTTTTTGTGCTAAGGCTCTTGCAAGAATTATTCTTTGCTTTTCTCCCCCTGACAAGCTTGAAAAGCTTCGTTTTGCATAATCTGTCATACCTACTCTTTCTAACGACTCTTCCATGATTTTATAATCTTCAGCATTATCTTTTTCTATAAACTTTTTATGTGGTGCTCGTCCCATTAGGACCATATCTGAAACAGTAAAATCAAAATTATAATTATTATGTTGAGACACTACAGCCATTTTTTTTGCACTTTCTTTCATAGAAAAATCCTTAATGTTTTTATCATCTAAGAATATAGCTCCTGTAGAAGGCTGTAAGGTTCGGTATATACATTTTAAAAGTGTACTTTTACCACTGCCATTAGGTCCTATAATGCCTACAAATTCTTTTTTATTTGCATGAATACTTAAGCCTTTTAAAATATGACTTTCACCTAAATAAGCTTCTACATCTAAAGTTTTTACTTCCATCAAGCATTACCTCCAAATCCATACGATTTACTTACCATAAGGTATATAAAGCTTGGGGCACCTATCATAGAAATTAATATTCCTATTGGAAGTTCACTTCCTGGTATTATAATTCTGGATAAAACATCTGCCCAAACCAAAAATATAGCTCCTATTAATGCTGATAGTAGGATAATTCTTTTATGATCTGTTCCAAATATCATTCTTACAAGATGTGGAATAATAAGCCCCACAAATCCAATAATCCCTGATGCGTATACTATAAAACCAATTACAGCAGATGTAATTATGAGATAAAATTGTCTATATTTTTGCAAGTCTGTACCTAAAGTTATAGAAACTTCATCCCCAAGCAACATCAAATTAAGCGTTCTATATTGCGTAATAAAAAATAATGTAGCTACTATTATAACCGGAAGAATTATTCTTATATTTTGCCATTTTGCACCTGCAAGGCTTCCCATCAACCAATATGCTATATTCTGCATACCCTCTCTATCATTAGCAAAGTATATAATAAAGCTTGAAAATGCTGAGCACACAGTACTTAATGCCATCCCCGCCAGCAAAAGCTTTGTTGAATTAGCTCTCCCATTTACATTTGCAAGGGTTAATACAAGTATTGATACTACAAATGCACCTGCAAAAGCACATATACCTACATAATTGCTACCAAAAAGAACACCTACACCAAGCATAATAGCTAACGTAGCCCCTAGGGATGCACCTGAAGAAACACCTAATATATATGGGTCTGCTAGAGGATTTTTTACAATTGCCTGCATGATGACTCCGGATACTGAAAGACCTATTCCTACAGCAACTGCTAAAATAATTCTTGGAAGCCTTATAAACCAAATAATATCATGAACAGGCCCCTTTGATAAAAGTTTCGCATCACCAATACAAAATAACTTGTACACTATAATTTCATATACATCTTTTATAGAAATCTCAGCTGAACCCATAGTTACGGTTATTAGAATAGAAAAAATTAAGATAACTGCAAGTACAAATGAAACACCTATATAAGTAGGTATTCCATTGATTAAACTATTTTGTTTATTGTTTTTACAAATCCTTTTCATTTTTATTTATCCCCATGCAATTGAGGATATAGTCCTTTGGAAATTGTTTTTATACCATCTAAAGTTCTAATGCCACTAGCATAAACTTCACTTAGCATTATAGTATGAACACGTTTTGACTTTACCGCTGAGACACTTGAAAGTGCTGGATTGTCCATAATACTTTTTAACGCAGAATTGCTATTAATTTTTTTGCCGTAATAAACAGTGAAAATCACATCAGGATTAAGCTTTATCAAATCTTCGTTTCCTATGTTACCATTTGATTTTGTTACTAAATTTGCTCCAACTCCTTTTGCAATATCGCCACCTATAGTGTCTTCTCCATAAATTCTATATACGCCTTCTTTTTCTACTTCCAAAATCACTGTTTTAACAGTTTCTTTTCCTTTAACAAAATCTTTTGTCTTTTCAATTTCCTTTTTCATTGTATTAACTATTTCACTCGCTTTATCTTCTACATTGAAAATTTTACCCACATTTAGAATATCATCATATTCATTTTGTAAAGTATTTGGCTTAATAACACCACTGTTTTGTGACATATATGTATTTATGCCTCTTTCATGCCAAAAACCTACATCACCAAGTTTTTTTTCACCAAACAGAGAGTACCAACTCAATATAAAATCAGGTTTTAGTCCAATAATTTCTTCTTTTGTAGGTGCTTTTTCATAATATTTTAACTTGCTGAAAGCACTTTTATATTCATCTTTAACATCATGATCTAACTCAGCAGTTGCAATAATTTTATCTTGTAAGCCTAATGCTAGTAATGTTTCTATTGAATTCTGATATACTGCAACAACCTTTTCTGGCGATTTTTCAAATGTAATTTTAACAGGTTGTTTAGCATAATTATAAGTTGTAATTGTAACTGGATAATGTGCCGATTGTTTATCACTATTTTCTACCTTAGTTTTTGTTTTAGGTGCGGTTGCTGTATCTTTATTACCACATCCAGTTGTTCCAAATACCATGAATCCTACTAAAATCATACTTATTATCTTTTTCATTTAAATTTTCTCTCCTTTGTACATTTATTAATATTTTCACACACGCCAATAGCTATTTTCATTTTCCTCTCCTATAAAACAAATTATTTTTTTCATAAATAATAGCCCTTTAACAACAGTTAAAGGGCTATTTATTCAAAAAAATGTTTTTTAAACATTGATACCACCGCCATCGCTCGTAGAGTTCGTAGTACATTAAAACAGGCAGGTCTCTGGCTTAAGTATCAACACTCCTACAGTCTTCCCAGTTTCCTAGTAGCATAATGCAGGAACTCCTCTATTACAGTGGCGGGACCGCGTGGGATTCAAACCCACTTCCCTTTTAATTAATAGATATTAAATATCTATTAAACCTAGTTTTTACTTATTCAATTTTACAAGATTATTTTACCATATTATAATTACATTAAGCAAATATTTTCATAAAAGGATTTTTTTATCTCCATTTCAGCTGTGCCATTTCTCATATTCCCTTTTAGCTTTCTATTCCATTCAGAAACATTTCCACGTTTTTCTATTAATTATTATAAAAATTCAATTCTACAACATTAAAGGTGGATTGTTAGTATCGGCATCCACTGGATAAAATGTAAAAAATACCCCATATAACACTACAGCGCCCAATATGCTATAATATAGCCAATAAATATAAATCAAAGGGAGTGAAATTATGTTCTGGAAAAGGAATATTAAAAAATTATCAATATTGAAAGTACATTTTTTTGTTATTTCATTAATAATGTTATTTTATACTAGTACAGTTTTTGCTGAGAATAATTACACTGTTTTTAATGCACAGCAAAATATAAGTACAGATAAGGTTTGGAATATTAAATTTTCAAGTGATATTGATAAAAATAGTGTAAATAATCAAAATGTAAAAGTTGTTGATGAAAATGGCAGTCCACTTAAATTGAACTTAAGCTGTAGTGGAAATGTTGTATCTGTAAAACCTTTAACTAATTATAATTCAGGAAAGACTTATACTATTTATGTAGATAACATAAATACTCTAAATGGATATAATCTTAAAAATCCTGGAACTATGAACTTTACAATTAAAAATGGTGTACAACCTAGTCAGAATTCTAATAGTTATTCTCTAGTGGATACACATACTTATAAAGTTACAGACACTTTAACTTTTACAGCTGATAGTGAAACAAAATTAAATGTAACTTATAATCTTGGCAGCTTAAGTGATTCCCCTTATCAAAAGGAATTAGACTTAAAGGTAACTGGTGAAAATACTCAAATTACATCTGGAAATTCCTCTAACAAAAAACTTACTGCTAATTCTTATTTGAAATCTGGACAACAATTACAATATCAGGTGACTAGAACTATACAGACTAGCGGCATAAACTACACAAAAAATTTATCTAAAACTTCTGGGGATTATAGTACTTTTAGTGATTATAATAAATATACCGCAGCTGCCAATAAGATAGAAAGCGACAATTCAGCTATTATAAACAAATCGAAAGATTGGTACTTATTTATCATTCTTAAAACATTGAGATTTCATTGCAGGATTCTAGTGTTCTCTAGATGAAGCCAATAATGTTTTACAAACTTAAGAAATTATTATGAACTTTTACATATTTTTCTTTACACCTAGACTGCCTATGTATTAATATATAGATAGCCTAGGTATAAAGGAGGAATTTTTATGGGTCTTGATGCTAATCTTGTTCGAGGAAGTACTAATCTACTTGTACTTTCTATTCTTGAAAAAGAAGGACGAATATATGGATACCAAATCGCTAAATTAATTCAAGAGGTAAGTGAAGGTGTATTAGAATTTAAAGAAGGTACACTTTATCCTGCTTTACACAAACTAGAAGAAGAAGCCCTTATCTCTAGTGATTGGTTAGAACATAACAAAAGAAAACGTCGTTATTACAAAATAACCCCAAAAGGCATGGAAGTTTTAACACAAAAAAAACTGGAATGGAACATATATTCCAAATCTATTAGAAAGGTGTTAGATTATGTATAAAGAATTTGAAGCCTACGTAAATAGTATTATTCCATCCCACTCCAGCACTGATCTATCTGAAATGAAAGAAGAATTTCTTAATCACTTAGAAGATTCAGCTGAACACTATGTTTTATTGGGATATTCAGAGAAGGATGCAATTAATCAGTCAATTAAAGATTTTGGCTGTGCAAATATAATTAAGAAAGAAGTGTTTTTTATGAAAAAAAGTTCATTTTTTATGCTAACAAATATAATAATAGCTTTTTTTACATTTATTACTTTCAGTTCACTGTATTTTGTACTAAAAGTTGGATTTCCATTAGAATATTTTAATATAATTAATCCTTTTACTGCGCTTAAAATAGTTGCTTTAGCATCAGTACTTACAGCTGTATATATTTTTATTTGTAGAAGAAGGGTATCAAATGATAGTTCATTATTAAGAAATGAACTTACTAAAGTGATTAGTGTTTTAGTTATAACTTTCTTTTCTATTACTTGCTTAAGCATATATTACTCTACTATTATAGTACAACCTATTTTTCCATTAGATTTGAATCCATGGCATACATTTAAATTTATAGCTCTAATTTCATTAATTACAACAATAGCTCTTGCTATATATAAAAAAAGGACATTGCAAATAGCTAAGTAATTTATAAAATAAATAACCAACATTCTTGTATACCATATTCATAAAAAATCTCTGTATTAAGCAGAGATTTTTCTTGTTTTTTTATATGTTCTCACACCCAAAAACTATTCTCTACATTCAACTACTCTAAATCATTGACTGTTATGTAAATAAATGATACCATCTTATTGAACAGTGTTTAATATGATAACAATGTTCAATAAGATGGATAAGGAGCTAAAACCATGAGCATAAAAGAACGTAAAGAACGTGAAAGAAAAGAAATGCAGGATCTTATTTTGAATGCAGCTTCGGAGATTTTTAAAACAGAGGGCTTAGAAAGTATTTCCATTAGAAAAATTGCCAACAGCATAGACTACTCCCCGGCTATTATATACCATTACTTTAAGAATAAAGACGATATTATAAATAACTTGATGACAAGAGGGTATGGGAAAATAGTAATGGGACTATCCTCTATTTCAGAATTAGAGGATAGTCCTGAAAAACAACTTAAGAAAATGACAGGTCAGGTTATTGATATGGCACTACAAATTCCTGAAGAATACAAGGCAGTACAACTTAGCAGTGAACCAGATGTACTTGCACATACAGCTTCACTTTACAAAGGTGCTGCTAAGGAAAAGAAAGCTTTAGGCATACTATTCCGTTGTTTGAAGGACATATACAAAGATATGGACGATGATATGATTGAACTCACTGCTCAAATTATATGGACTTCTATCTTTGGGCTTATCATTAAGTTGATAGTAGAAAAGGATCTTTCTGAAGAACAAAGGAATAATCTTATAGAACATCATATAAGATGCATTATAGATGGAATGGTATTGGGAAAGTCTCTAAATAACCAAGAAATATAAGAGTTTTGCTAAAAATATTTATGAGGTGATCTAAATGAAAAAGTTTTTTAAAATTATGTTGTCAATTTTTCTAGTTTTCGCTCTGTTTGTATGCAGTGGTATAATTTATATTACTCGAGGCCTTGAATCAGGGAAAAAACTGGTGATTAAAGATATAAATCTATCATTACTAAGTGATGGAACCTATAGTGGAAAATATAATGCAGGGAGATGGACAAATGAGTTGAATGTGACCATTAAAGATAATAAAATCGCTGAAATTCATGTAGTGAAGGACGTTAAATTTTCAAAACCAAATTTGAGTTCAGCTTTGTTTAACAGGGTGGTTGAAAAGCAAAACACAAATGTGGATACTATTTCAGGAGCTACTGTCACTAGCAAAGCCTATTTAAAATCCATTGAAAATGCTCTAAAAAAATAATAAAGAGAGGTATAAATATGAAGACGTTAATTATTTATGCTACCGAGCACGGTTCAACAAAAAAGTGTGCTGAAATCCTGTTAGAAAAACTTACAGGACAGGTTGATTTATACAATGTAAAAGATAAAAAATCTCCTGAGTTATCACAATATGATAATGTTATTATTGGGGGCTCAATTTATATGGGAAGAATTCAAAAAGAATTAAGTGAATTCACTGCAAAAAATCTCAATGTGTTAAAGAACAAAAAAGTTGGACTATATATATGTTGCATGAATAAAAATGAAGCTGAGAATCAGCTAAACAGTGCTTTCCCAGAAGAGTTATTAAAATGTTCCATTGTCCAAAAAAGCTTTGGTGGCGAATTTAACTTTAAAAAAATGAATTTTTTTGAAAGATTCGTAATCAAAATTGTGTCCAAGTCGCTATCCAAAGAAAAAACAAAAGAAGCAAGTCTACCATTAAACATGAAGAAAGATGTGTTGATGCTTTCAGAGGAAAATATTAATATGTTTGCACAGTTAATGAACTAAAGGTTAAGTATCATAATAAAAAGCATCTACAACTAGATGCTTTTTATTACACCTGAATTTTTTTACTTACTAAAGTTGATTCCTTATTTTTTTACAATCTGAAAAATACATTACTATACTTCTTTTAAAAGTACTTCCTCCATTGATAACCTAGGTCTTGGTGCTGGGTTTTGGTCTGGATAACCAATTGGAAGTAGTGCCACTATGTCATATCTATCTTCCAGTTCCAATACTTTCTTTGCTTTTTCACGATCTACAATACCAATCCAACAGCTTCCTAGCCCTAAATCCACTGCTTTTAATGTCATATGATCAACAGCAATACCTGCATTTTCCCATAGATATGCTTTAGCAGTTTCCTTATTCAAAGTATTTGTTTTTCTATAGCTATTGATTTTTTCTTTGTCCTCATCGTTATCTTTGAAAGCCCCTGCATTCATTAATTCCCTAGATCTTTCCGCAGCAGTTAAAAAAGCATCTGTATCTGTACAACATGCTATTATAACTGGAGCCTTAGTAACAAAAGGTAAAGTACATTCATTCATTTTTTCTCTTGCTTCTTCACTTTTTATTACTACATAGCGTGTAGATTGAAGATTGGATGCTGATGGTGCTATTCTTCCCGCCTCTAGTATTTCCTTTATATATGAGTCAGGTATCGGATCAGATTTAAACTTTCTTATACTTCTTCTAGATTTTATTACATCATTAAATTCCATAATAATCACCCCGCAAAAAAATTTCCAATGGCTGTCACCTTTAAAACTACCACTCTTAAAAGCAGTGAGTAGGGGCTGATACACCATTGATTAAGTTCAACTAAAATTCACTTGATTATAATCAATTATTTTCTTTACCTTTAAAAATAAATGGTATATATTTATTATAACGTACATATATAAATATGAAAGTATGCACTTTTAAGTAAGATGCTATCCAAAAGGAGAGAAATGTGATACTATGGGAATTTTAAATAAAGAAAAAATAAATTGCCCTATTGAATATACCTTAAATGCTATAGGAGGCAAATGGAAAATATTGATAATGTATTATTTGTTAAATGATAGCATTAAAAGATATAGTGAACTTAAAAAAAATGTAACTGGTATATCTCATAAAATGTTAAGTCAGCAGTTAAAAGAATTAGAAAAGGATGGTTTAATTCACCGTGAAGAATACCACCAAATTCCCCCAAAAGTTGAGTATTCTTTAACTGATAAAGGTTTGACTTTACTTCCAGTACTGAAAATCATGAATAAATGGGGTGAGGAAAATATGAATTGATAGCGACAAAAACTGTTCCAGTTTTTGTCGCTAAAATTCTATATTAAATTTTTCTAAAACTTATTTGATTTTAACAAACATGTAGAAATTAATTTCTTTAGCATTAACACCTTGATCTGCTGCATTTTTGCTTCCAGATATATTTAAGAATATAAATTTAACCTTTATTTTTTCATTTTCCTCAACCAAGGTCATTTCCTCAGGAGATAATGAATTTTTATTTAAAAATTCATTGTGTTTATCAATGAGATTCTTTACAAAAGAGTTTAAATCTTTGTTATAAACTTCATTTCCTTTATAACTTATTTTTATAACAGCCGTCTCATGATTATATGAAGCAGTTAAATTGGAACTTGCTACATTCGGACTACTTTTAAGTGTTCTTATATCGAATAAGTAATCATAATCGGATATATTTACAGCATTTTCTGATTCACTTCTTATAAAAGTGAAGTATCCTTCAGGGAAACTATAATTTGGACTAACAAAAGAAAAACCGAATACATTATTCATATCATCTAATTTGAAATTTTGTGGAAGGTATTTAACATCTTTAAGGCTGTGATTCCTATTAAAATAATCAAGTATACTACTTATTTCAGACTTATCCTCTTTGGAAATATTAGGAAAACTTTGTATCTTTCCATTTTTTATCATCTTATCTTTTATAAGAATTTTTTCAAATTTATTATTCTGGCTTAGCTTTGAGATTGAGTAACTGCTTAAAGGTCCAAATACAGAAATTAAGGCAATCATAGAAAGAGTAACTGGAATCATTATATTCCTCAGCTTTTTAATAAATGATAAATATATCATTATAAAAAATAACCATATACCTAAAATAACCACAAAATATCTTTTTTCTGTTACCCCATAAGCATTTATTCGTATTCCTATGGAAATAAACATCATTATGATAAGAGGTAGAATGATTTTAGGAGAAAATCTTAAAAATTTGTTTTGCCATGGATTTTCATCTTTTATAGGAGTAATAAAAAATAATACTATTGTAACGATAACTGAATACCATAAAACCAAATGGGAAACTATACCAACTGGCCATCGCATTGTTACTATTATCTTTCCAAAATATATATATAGTATTATTGTGTATGCTGTTAGAAGAGGCATTACAATATATAAAAGCAGTATCTTCAAAAGCTTTGGATAAGATTTTGAAGACAATTCTTTATGTTTAAGTGGTATTCCTGAAAGAAAATATGACAATGAAAATATAAAAATTACAAATAGCCATGTATAATAGTAAACTTTGCCTAAAATTTTTATTTCAAGTAGTTTATCTATTGTAAACAAAATTGCAGAAAGTCCAGAATATAATACAACGGAATAAATTATAGTGATAAAAAATCCTGTGAATACAGTTATAACATACATTTCAAATTGTCCTTTTTGGGGAAAATAAGGTATAAAAAGAAACCCTAGATATAATGAAAGGCTTACAGCAGCATATCTTGTAACAGAAACCATTTCCATGTTTTTTAAAAATAAGAAATAATAAAGAATTAAAAATAAAGTTCCACACATATACCCTATTATAAATTTATATGTGTTTTTCTCATCCTTTTTCTCAAAAAAAAGTTTTATACAAAGCGAAACAGGAATTCCCAGTGCAAGCACCATGGCTATTCTGTTCAAGGTATTATTTGAAGGATTAGTTTCTGATATTACTATAAGTACCAAGGCAACAGAAGCTGAAAATATTATGGCTAATGGGAATCTCTTAAAACTAAAATATAGACCAGTTAAAATGTTTTTAATATACTTTATAAGTTTCATAGCAACCTCCTTATATTTATCATAATTTCAGGTTAATTTTTATTTTATATTATATTTATTGTTAATACCATTATTATTTTATCATGTACTCCATATTTTCATTCATTTTAAATAGATTTTATAAAAGTTTCCCTGATACGTAATTAGATTACACTTCAGGGAAACTTTTTATTTTATTTCAAAGCATACTCAGCCGGCACACTTAGTAATTTGTATTAATCACTTCTGATACATCATTAAATTGCTTTATCAGTGAATGATATATTTCTCCATATATTTTATAGTATCTATTATATATTTCTATATTTTTTTCAATAGGTTCCTGAATACTTACAGTTTTTATGGCAGTTTCACAGGCTTCAGGTACACTAGAATAAATTCCTGCTCCCACACCTGCAAGTAAGGCTACACCAAGGGCGGGTCCTTCACTAGAATTAACCGTTAAAATATTTGTATTAAACATATCCGACTGCATCTGACGCCATAACCCGCTTTTGCCACCGCCTCCTGAAGCACGCACTTCATTTACACTGATTCCCATTTCACGGATTATTTCCATACAATCTTTTAAGCTATATGACACTCCTTCCATTACAGCTCTTAACATGTCTCTTCTGGAATGACGAGCTGATATTCCAAAGAAAACACCTTTTGCATCAGGATTTAAATGTGGTGTTCTTTCCCCCATTAAATATGGCAAATATAATAAGCCATCACAGCCTGGGTTCACTTTCTCTGCCTGCTGAGTCATTAATACATAAGGGTCAACTTCCATTAAATTAGCTGCCTCTTTTTCTGACATACAGAAATTATCTCTAAACCACTTGAGAGATAGCCCTGCACCCTGAGTAACTCCCATTACATGCCATGTATTAGGTACTGCGTGGCAAAAGGTATGAACTCTACCCTTTGGGTCGATGATAACTTTATCAGTATATGCAAATACAACTCCTGATGTTCCTATTGTAGAAGAAACTATTCCAGGTTTTACAATTCCGTTTCCTACTGCCCCCGCTGCTTGATCTCCTGCACCACCTGCAACAGGAGTACCTTTCTCTAGACCCGTTAACCTTGCTGCCTGAGCAGTTACTCTACCTGTTATTTCAGGTGACTCATAAACATTTGCTAAAAGCCCACGATCAATTCCAAGTCTTTGCAATACCTCACCGCTCCAGTCACGCTTGGTTATATTTAAAAGCTGCATTCCGCTGGCATCGGATACCTCTGTAGCAAACTCCCCAGTTAGCATAAATCTTATATAGTCCTTTGGCAGTAAAATTTTAACTGCTTTTTCATACAAATGAGGTTCATGTTTTTTAACCCACATAATTTTAGAGGCAGTAAATCCTGTTAATGCAGGATTTGCTGTAATATCAATCAATCTTTCCTTTGTAACAAGTTCAGTAATCTGTGCACATTCTTTTCCTGTCCTTTGATCACACCACAATATGGCTGGTCTAAGTACGTTATTATCCTTATCAATCATAACAAGTCCATGCATCTGCCCAGATAACCCTATTCCCTTTATATCCTGGGGAGAAACTCCACTTTTACGGATTACCTGCTGTATAGTATTTACTGTCGCTTCCCACCAGTCCTCTGGTCTTTGTTCTGCCCAACCTACATGAGGCTGATACAATGGATATTCCCCTAACGCACTTGCAATAGAATTTCCATGTACGTCAAATAAAACAGTTTTTGTTCCGGATGTGCCTATATCAATACCAAGTAAATATGCCATGTTTATTCCTCCTCTAGTTTATATCTCTAAATGTATATTTACGTAAAGATAGCCACTACATTTTACTTATGTAGTGGCTTTTAAAATAATCAAACTACATTTATTTAAATTCAATAACTGCTTTTATAACGTCTGCTTTATTTTGTATATTATATTCAATAGCTTCCTGTACATCATTAAAAGAGAAACTATGGGATACAATTTCTTTTAAAGGAATTATTCCTGATGCTACTGCTTTAATTGCAATAGGATAGATATTTTTGTATCTAAACACAGTAGTAATCCTTGCTTCTTTTCCTAGCAATGTACCAAAGTCATAAGGTATAATAGCGTCTGCAGCCATTCCTACTAAAGTTATATTTCCACCTCGTTTAACTAATTGTGCAGTAAGTTGTGTTGTAATTTTACTTCCTGCAGTTTCAAATACTAGGTCAACACCCTGCCCATTAGTTAACTTCATAATTTCTTTTACAACATCCACTTCATCTGCCTTAAGTACCTTTGTTGCACCTAAATCAGTAGCTTTTGATAAACGTTTAGAAATAATATCTACTACATATATTTCACTTATTCCCATACTCTTTAGAACCATCATTGTTACAAGTCCTATACAGCCTGAGCCAAGTATAACAGCACTTTGTCCAATTTTTGCTCCTGCTTGATTTGCAGCATGGAATCCAACTGCTAGAGGTTCTATTAATGCACCTTCTAATACTCCTACTCCCTCTGGAAGCTTGTATACCATGTCTGATGGGTAAGTAACATATTCTACAAATGCTCCATCATAAGGAGGTGTAGCCATAAATACTACATCTGGACACAGGTTGTATCTTCCACTCTTGCAGAATTCACATTTACCGCATGGTACTCCAGGTTCCATGGAAACAAGATCTCCTGTTGCTAATCCTTTAACATCTTTTCCAACCTTAATAACTGTTCCTGCACTTTCATGACCTAATATAATAGGTTCCTTTACAACAAAGTCCCCTATACGTCCATGCTGATAATAATGCATATCTGACCCACAAATTCCTACACACTGGATTTTTACAAGAATCTCATTGTCCTTTGGTACTGGAATTTCCATTTCTCTCATTTCTATATTACCAATTTTAGTCATTACTGCTGCATTCATTTTTCTTTCCATAATTTAATCACACTCTCTTCAACGTAATTTTGTAATATTTTATCAGCCTCTTATTACATTAATTTATTTCTTATAGATTCCGTCTAATAACTTATTAACATTTTCTTTTGTGATTAATTCCATTTTTATTAAGTTCATATTTTTTTCAATTTTTTCGCCTTTTGCAGCTTTAACCGCTATTTTTACACCAAGGCGTCCTTCTGCATCTGCATCTTGGAATACAGTTGCATCCATTTTACCTTCCCCAATTCTCATACAAGCATCTTTAATTGCATCTACACCTGTAACAGGTATTTTATTTTTTAATCCTTTTGCTTCCAATGCCTGAATAGCTCCAATTGCCATTTCATCATTATGTGAAACAACAGCATCTATTTTTCCATTAAATGCCTGTATCCAGTTTTCTGTTAATCTTAACGCTTCTTCACGACTCCAGTTTGCTGGTTGTTCTGCAACTACTTTAACATCAGGATATTTCTTTAATATATTGTGATTTCCTTCATGACGTTGCATTTGAGCAGATGTTCCAATTGGTCCTTCAAGTATAGCTATGTTTCCTTTTCCTCCAATTTTATCAATAGCATACTTCATTTCAAGTTCTCCAGCTTCTACATCATTAGGGCCTGCATATAAATATGGTTCTTTAGTATTGATAAGCATATTAAGTCCTACAAGAGGAATATTTGCGCCCTTTGCCATCTGAAGTGCTGGTACTATTCCATCAGAGTCAACTGCTGCAACAATAAGCACATCAACCTTTTGTGCAATTAGGTTCTCTACCTGTGAAATCTGTTTGTTTACGTCTCTATTAGCATCAAGAAATATTAATTCTGCACCCTCTTCTTTAGCTTGTTTTTCAATTCCTTCTTTCATTAAAGTAGCAAATTCTGACATGTAATAAACTGTACAACCAATCTTTAATTTCTTATCTTTTTTTGGTGCACTGGCAGAATTTGCACCACCTTTACCACAGCCTACAGCAAAAGCTGCTGTGAAAATTACAAGTAATAGCAATGATATTAATTTTTTAGATGTTTTTTTCATGTTTATTCCTCCTCTTTTGTATGAATTATCTTATTTTTTCTTAGAATCAATTAATACTGCAGCCACAATAATACATCCTTTAACAATCTGTTGATAGTAGGAATCCACATTCATAAGATCCAATCCATTGTTAACAACACCTAGTATTAAAGCTCCAATAATTGTGCCCCACAAACGACCTTTCCCGCCTGATAGGCTTGTACCTCCAATAACAACAGCAGCTATGGCATCCAATTCATATGAAACGCCAGCTTGTGGTAGTCCAACAGCAACTCTTGACGTTAGAACAATGGCAGCTAACCCTGATAAGAGTCCGCTTATTATGTATACAATTGTTTTTACCCATTTAACATTAATACCTGAAACCAATGCTGCATTTTCGTTACCACCTACAGCGTAGATATATCTTCCAATGCTGGTGTATTTTAAAATAAAGTAACATACAATATATGTTATTGCTAAAATCCAAACTGGTATTGGAATACCAATAAAACTTCCTTTACCAATTGTCAAAAATGATTGAGGCAATCCTGAGATAGGTTTACCATCGGCATATACGAATGTAAATCCTCTTGCCACAGTCATCATAGCCAGTGTCATAATAAATGGCGCCACATTCCACTTTGCAATAACTGTCCCACTGATAGCTCCTAGTATTACTGGAGCTATTAAAGCTACAGATATAGCCACAGCAATATTTGACCCTCCTCTTATAAGCCCTGCAACAATAACCCCTGAAAATGCTACCATGGAACCTACTGATAGATCAATTCCACCTGTTAAAATAACAAAAGTCATACCAATAGCTAATATTCCATTTATTGCAACTTGTCTTAAAACATTAATCAGGTTTTCTTCCTTTAAAAAAGCACTTGTTACACTTGAAAGCACAATACATAAAATAGCCAATGCTAGGACTATTCCGTATTTTGATAAAAAAGTTTGTAAATTAAATCTCTTGTTTTTTTGTACGTTTTCTTTGTATGAAGTTTCCACAGTTTGTACCTCCTATTAATTTGTACCTGTTGCGTATTTTAATAATTTTTCTTGTGTTGCTTCTTCCTTTGCAAGTTCACCACTGATTTTTCCCTCATGTAGTACAATTATTCTATTGCACATACCTAAAATCTCCTGCATTTCAGAAGAAATGATTATTATAGCTATACCTTGCTCTGCTAGTTCTGTTATAAGACGGTATATTTCAGTTTTTGCACCAATATCAATACCTCGAGTAGGCTCATCAAATATCAGTATCTTCGGAGCCATCATAAGCCACTTACCTAAAACAACTTTCTGCTGGTTACCTCCGCTTAATGTTCCTACTATTTGATCCATATGAGGAGTTTTGATTTTTAAAGATTCAATGTATTTACTTGTTTCTGACACAATCTTTTTATTATTTATCACATTAATTTTGGACAAATTTTTAGTTGAGGGTAATGTCATATTCTCTTTAATACTCATAGGCAATACCAATCCTGTATTTTTCCTGTCCTCAGTAACAAGGGCAATACCACATTTAATTGCATCTTTAGGTGATTTAATATTTACTTTTTCACCATCAATAAAAATCTCACCATTATCTAACTTAGTTATGCCAAAAATGCTTTCAGCCACTTCAGTCCTTCCTGCACCCATCAATCCTGCTAACCCAAGTATTTCACCCGCATGAACATCAAAACTTATATTTTCAAATCTTCCTTTTTGAGTTAAATTACATACACTTAATTTCTTATCTTTGATGATAGAATTATTAACTGGAAAAATCTCTGCTAAATCACGATCAACCATTTTCTTAATTAATTCATCCTCATTGATTTCATTTGCATTATAAGTACCTACATATTTTCCATCCCTGAATACTGTAATCTCATCTGAAATTCGGAAAACCTCATCCATCTTATGAGTAATATAGATTATACAGCACCCTTCTGCTTTTAGCTTGTTGATTAATTGAAAAAGTTTATCTACTTCACGATCTGTTATTGCTGAAGATGGCTCGTCCATAATTATAATATCTGAGTTATACGAAATTGCTTTTGCAATTTCAACCATCTGTGTTTGAGCAACAGTTAACTCCTTCATTTTTGTTTCTGGATTCATAGTAAGCCCTACATTTTTGAGAAGCTTATCTGACTCTATATTCATTTTTTTATAATCTATTACAAAGGTACCTTTATAATAAAACTCACGTCCTAAAAATAAATTTTCTGAAATAGTCATTTCTAGTATAGGATTTAATTCTTGGTGGATCATTGCAATTCCATTATTTATAGAATCCTTTGGACAACTAAATTTGACTTTTTTTCCTTTTAAAATAATTTCTCCTCTATCAGGCTGTATTATACCAGCCAGTGTTTTCATCAATGTTGATTTCCCTGCACCATTTTCACCCATAAGTGCATGGACAGTACCCTTGCTCAACTTCAAGCTTACATTGTCTAATGCTTTTACTCCTGGATAATACTTTGAAATATTATTCATTTGGAGTACATATTCCTTAGCCACTTTTTCACCTCATTTAATAATTATAGTCATATATATCTGTTTTTGATTTTATTGAGTATAACATTTAAAATTTGTAATCGTTTTTATGCCTATTAATCAATTATTTAGCATACCCTTCATGCATTATTATAATATATGAATGATTAAATTTTGTAAAATCCCCATATATGCTGTTTTTCTTATTTATCTTTCTCTATGTACATATTTGATCGTTTTTTTTCGTTTTTGTTTGTTTTTGTTTGTTTTAACTTAATTATAATCAAATAAAAACATGCAATATAATCATTGCATGTTTTTGTTGCAGTTCACCTGTCTACTTACCCGAAAACTGAATAATATTCATTCTGGTCATTTCAGCACCTTTTAGCTCTTTTGAAATTTTGCCTTCATTCATAACAAGGATACGATCACACATTCCTATTAATTCATCAAAGTTTGAAGATATGAACAAAATAGAAATTCCCTTTAAAACAAGCTGACTCATTAAATTATATATTTCTACTTTAGATGAAATATCCAGTTTATTAGTAGGTTCATCAAAAATGATTATTTTTGAATTACTAAATAACCATTTTGCCAATGCTACTTTCTGTTTATTTCCACCGCTTAGATATTTCACCGGATCTGAAAGTTCTATTCCTTTTATACCAAGCCTATGGATGTAATACCGGACTATTTTTTTTTCCAGTGGTGTATCTATTACTTCATTCACAGTAACACCTTTTAAATGTGATAGTGTGATATTTTCAGCCATTGACATGGAATATACAATATCTCCATCAATATCATCTTGGACATAACCTATTCTAAGTTTAATAGCGTCCATAGGTGATTTAATATTAACCTGTTTATTATTAACATATATTTTCCCTGTGGTTGTTTGATCCATACCAAAAATACACCTAGCTACAGAGGATCTCCCTGAAGCTGCAAAACCTGTTAATCCTAGTATTTCACCTTTATGCAAGCTAAATCTTACATCCTTTAAAATAGTCTTATTTGAAATATTATGGAGGCTTAAGACTTCTTCTCCAATTTTGTTTTTAAATTTAGGATAACCGTGTACAGAATTATTTTCTGCAATTTTTGAAATAATTGAATTCTTATTTATATCTTTCGTATCACATTTTAGAACTTCTCTTCCACCTTTTAATATAGTAATAGTATCTGCAATATTTAAAACATCATTTATGTTTTGGGAAATGAAAAAAATACCCACTCCCATTTTTTTAATTCTTTTAATTTCCTTAAACAAACTTTCTATTTCTAATTCATTCAGTCCAATTGTAACTTCATCAAATATTACAATTTTCGCTTTTGAACAAAGAGCCTTAGCTATTTCAATCATTTTTTTCTCTGCAACACTTAATGTAGAAACTTCATCATATATATTAATGTTATAATCCAATTTTTCAAATATATTTTTAGTTTCTTTTTCAAGTGCCTTCCAGTTAATAACAGAGAGCCACTTTGGCTTTCTTAGTTCATATCTACCTAAAAAAACATTTTCAACCACATTCATAGAAGAAACCAGCATAGATTCTTGAAAAATTGCACTGATTCCTAGTTTAGTAGCTTGTTTTGGAGAATCTATATCAACTTTTTTACTATCTATATAAATATCCCCTCTATCTTTCTTAAATACCCCCGATAAAATCTTCATAAGAGTAGATTTACCTGAGCCATTTTCTCCTATTATTGCATGAACTTCTCCTGGTTTTAAATTTATGTTTATATTTTTTAATACTTCCTTTTCATAAAAAGATTTTGATAAATTTTGGACCTCTAATAAATACTTTTTCATGTTTATCGCTCTCTTTACATTTTAATAAAATTGTTATCTTTATTTTATAGATTGTAACTAGTATAAATCGGAATACCTTTTTCAAAGTAATAATTTTTGTATTTATCATCTACCTGGCTGCTTGTTACAATTTTTGATACGGAATCTATGGGTGCTAATTTAACAAAGCCTTTTTTATCAAAGGCTTCTGCTTCACTTAATATAATTGTCTCATCAGCTACTTCCTTCATCTTTTTCCATACTAGTGCTTCTGCCATATCATTTGTTGTATATCCAAAATTTAAATCAATTCCTCTTACTGATAGAAATGCTTTACTTACATGAATATCTTCAAGCATATTTAAAGTAAATTCCCCTATGGTGAATACTTCTCCGTCTTTGCAAACAGTTTCTCCACCAGTTAAAATAACTTTTATTTCTTTATTGTTTGATAGTTCTGTTGCTATTCTATTATTATTGGTGACAATTGTTATATCTTTTTTATTACTTAAATGTCTTGCCACATATAATCCAATCATACCTGTGCCAATAATAATAATCTCATTATCTTCTATTAATTGTGATGCAATTTTTGCAATATAGTTCATTTCATCACTTTTTTTAGTATCTTCCTGCAGTAAAATAGGTTCTAACATTTGTTCATTTTCCAATACAGCTCCACCATGAGTCCTCTTTAAAAAACCTTGCTGTTCTAGCTTTTCTAAATCTCTTCTTATAGTTGCTTCTGATACAGACAAAATAGAACTTAGAGAACTTACTTCTGCATGCTTATACTGTAAAAGTACTTCCTTTATTTTTTCATATCGTTGCTCAGCAAACATTCTTTTATTAATTCTCCTCGTATTTGTTTTCATTTATAATTAAACATTTTTAATGTTAATTATATCATATGAAAAATCTTAATGAAACAGAATATCATTATTGTGTATACCCTTTGTTTTTCTAACTTTTAATAATTTGAAACCTGCAATAAATATTTAATACATCATTTATAATATCTGCTGTTATATTTCCGTTCATCTTATGAACTAATCCTTTTACAATGGCCAGTCCCAAACCAGTTCCTTTACCACTTCGTGTTTTATCTGCCATATAAAATCTATTAAAAATATTTTTCACATCATCTATCATCAAATCTCCAGCAGTGTTACTAACTCTTAGCAACATCATATTATTTTCTACTTTCAAACAAATATCCACAGTATCTTTTGCATATTTAACGCTATTGCTTAATAAATTTTCTATTACACGCTGTAAGGATTTTTCTTCAGCTATGATATATATGTTCTCTTTAGGTATTTCTACTTTTGGCTTTATATCTCTATTCATAAAATCAGTATACTTTCCTAATATAACTTCCTGTAATATTTTATTAATATTCAATTTTTCTAAGTTCAATTCATAATCCAAAGATTCTATTAAGGACAATTCATAAAAATCATTTAGCAAACTTTCCAGTGCTTTTGCTCTTTGCTCCGCTATATTTAAATATTCTTCTTTCTCATATTCACTTATATCATCTAATTTCAAAAATTGAATATATCCTATAATTGATGTTAAAGGCGTCCTAAGGTCATGGGACATATTTGCAATAGTTTGTCTTAAGTCATTTTCAAGCTTAACTTTATTTGCTTGGCTTTGTCTCTTTACTTGTATAATTTCATTTATTTCCTTAGCTAATGTTTCAATTCTTTTGCTTAATAATCCTATAGTTATCTTTTTATCTACTTTGTTTGCATTAATATCTATAATCTGCTTTATTATACTTTCTACTTGACTTTCTACATAAAACAAACGAGCAATTAAAAATACTACTATAATTAATAAAAGCATAATTATGTATATCATTTTTCTTCCTGCCTTTCTTAAACTTATAATAACTGAACCTTTGTAGTTTCAAAATAAATCCCAAAGTAGGTAAAGTAACTTTCAGCTATATTACAGCTCTGTGGTAATTTTGATTTTACCACAATTTATTCTATCCAACAATTTTCACTTGATAAATACAATGGTAAACACAGTTCCAACTCTAAGCTTACTTTCCACTTTAATGTATCCACCATGGGCTTCTATTATGGATTTACTTAAGGATAAACCTATCCCTACTGATTCTTTGCTTTTATTTCTCTTACCCTTATAAAATCTTTTAAATATGTGATGAAGCTCCTCTTTATCTATACCTTCACCATTATCTTTAATTATAACTTTATAGCATACAGGGTTTTCTTCAATATTTAACTCTACTTTTCCATAAGGTTCTGTATGTTCTATACAATTTTTCAATATATTTATAAAAGATTCTTCAATCCAATTTCTATCATGATTCATTATTACATCTTTATTTTCATTACTATTTAAATGTATGTTTTTCTCATTGGCTTTAGCCTTTAAACTTTCTATACTTTTAGCTACTGTTACATTTAAGCTGCTATTCTCTTTGTTAAACCGAATAGCACCTGCATCAAGTTTTGCTAGTTTCAAAAGACTTTTTATAAGCCATTCCATTCTATCTAATTGCTGATTACTGTTATACAAAAAATTTTCTGTGTCCTCTTTAGATAAACTTCTATTCATTAAAACATCATTATATATTATTAGAGCTGAAAGAGGTGTTTTTAATTGATGTGATATATCCGATAATAAATTTACTAAGAAAGTCTTTTCTCTTTTCAATTCATCTATATTATTTTTAATGGCACTTCTCATATTGCTAAAATTATATACTAATTTTGAAAAATCCCCTTCATTCCCTTCTGGTAATTCCATACTATAATTTCCTTCAAGCACTTCTTTTGAAACACAGGATAATTTATTTGCTTTATTATAAATTAGCTTGTACTGCTTATAATTAAGTAAAAATATTAATACAAAGATACCTATTGTGATTTCCAATAAATTAATTTTAAAACTAAAGGCTCTTTCATACATTTGAGGTAAAAAATCTATATCCAAATCCTTATAATATCCGTACTGTGACATGAATATTTCTGCTTCTTTTTTATCCTTATCATCCACTCCTTTTGTAATTAAAGGAATTATTTCTTCTTTTAACTCAGGATGTTTTTTTATGATGTTATATGCAATTACAGAATTACTTTGAACATACTGCTCTTTTAGTTCAGACAAATTTTTATTTATGCACAAATTAAAACTTATAAAAGTTAAAATAGAAAGCATTAAAATAAAAATTGAACTTACCTTTAACTCTGGATTTGAAAAATAATGCTTCATGCCATATTACTCCTTACTTACATCCATATTCCATTTATAGCCTAAACCTCTGTGAGTTACTATGTATTTGGGGTCAGATGAGTTTTCTTCTATCTTTTCCCTTATTCTTTTTATGTACACTGCTAAAGTATTATTATCTGCATAGGCTCCTTCTCCATCCATAATTTCATTTAGTATCACATCTTTGTTCATTAATACATGAGGATTATTCATGAATATTAAAATAAGCTTATATTCCTGTGCTGTAAGTGTTGTTTTTTTACCTTTTTTATAAATTTCTGCTGTAGAAGTATTTAAAATTATATCCCCACTTTTTAATTTATTACTTAATTCCTTTTTAGAGCTTCTTCTCAAAATAGCCTTTATTCTGGATATAAGTTCTCTTAATCTAAAAGGCTTGGTTATATAATCATCTCCTCCTATATCCAATCCTAAAACTACATTTACTTCTTCATCACAGGCAGTTAAAAATACAATAGGTGTTTCTGCTTTTTCCCTTATACACTTACAAACCTCATACCCACTTCCATCTGGTAAATTTATATCTAAAAGTACAAGCTGAAATTTTTCTTCATTAAATTCCTCTATAGAATCCTTTACTGTAGCCTTTCTCACAACATTAAACCCTTCATCCTTTAAAGTAAATTCTATACCCATAGCCACTGCTTCGTCATCTTCTATTAATAATATATTAACCATAGTATCTTCCCTTCCTCATCTTAGAAAATTATATCTTTAACCTATTTTATTTACAATGGATATTCAATTTTCGTATTTTAAGAACATTGTTCATTAAGCTCTTATTCTTTCTATTATATTTTCAACACTTTCCACGACACCAAATCTATTATTGAATATACTAAAATTATAGTATTTATACAAATCTTTTGCTAATATACTTTCATTATTAAATGTTGTGTTTGTTTTCTCTGGAATAATTACCTTAAACCCATACTCAAAAGCAACTTTACAAGTAGTATCTATACAGTATTCTGTTTGCATACCTGTAATTATTAATTGATTTATACCTTTACCATCCAGATACTCCTTTAAATTTGTATCCTTAAAAGCAGAATTATAATTTTTACTTATCACCGTTTCATTTATATTAGGACATATATCTCTATAAATTTTCCATCCATCTGAATTTGGTTCCAATTCATCACCAATTTTATCACTGTGTTGAATATAAATTACCTCTACGCTATTTTCTCTGCATGTTTTAATTAATCTTTTTATATTGTGTATGACTTCCTCTATTGCAAAAGGTTTGGCTAATACTAATGCATTTTGAACATCTACAACTAAAAGTACTGTATTTTTCATTATCGTATCCCCCTTATATAAATTTCATAATAAATCACCAGTGTGACACAACTAATAAATGTTAAGGGCCAAAAATAGCAGTTCCTAAAATCCAATATAACCAGGGTAATAAAAATAATATAACATTACTAATAATACCCCATCTCCCCAATTTATTAGATGATATGTTTGTTGATATAGCCCCAAAAATGAAGCCTATAGTTCCTGTAACCGGGGTTATCATTAAAGGTAACCCTTCTAATTTTTGATATGGTGTTATTTGAAAAAACCAATTTAAAATAAGTAAAAATGTAATTAAGGCTATCATCAAAGAAATAATACCAAATATACTTGCAGAACTTTTAACTGAAGGTTTACTATCCATACAATTACCCCTCCTTGTATTATAAGAAGACTACGAATTAAGATAACTTTATCTCTTTTTTAAAATCATTCTAATACCAAAACATATAAATAAAAATCCAACGATTATATTTAAGATTCGTATTACATTAGTTGAGAAAAATGCCTTAGCAAAGCTTCCTATCAAAGCAATTAAGGTTAAGAAGAATATTGTAGATAATAATGCTCCGAACCCAAATGAGTAAATATCTTGTCTTTTTATATTTTCTTCTGCAACTTTAGTAGAAAATATACCTGCCCAAAAAATTATTGTAAGAGGATTTGAAGCAGTAATAATGATTGCACGAGTAAATACATTACTTGAATTGGATATATTTTCTATGCTTAAACTTGGTAGAAAACCAATATCAAATTGGCTTAGGACTGTGCTGAGTCCAAAAATAAACAATATAATAGCACCAAATATTTTTAAACACACTCTTATGTTCTTTCTGTCAATTATCGAAGCTATACCAAGAATGGCAACAATAATAAAAAGTCCATCCACTAAAGTAACACCGAATACTCCTATTTCTCCAATACAAAATCCATTTAGTGATGCCATTTGAAATATAAAAACACAAACAGGCCCAATTGCAAATTGTAACAACATACCAAATTTGAAACCTTTTAAAAGCATTTTGATACCTCTCAAATATTAATATTTTCTTTTGAAACATTAATGATTTTTAAAATTACGTTAAAATATTAAGTAACTTTAATTTTAACTTATAACATTTAAAGGTTAAGGTATTAATTTTAGTATTAAACTTAAAAATCTGGAAGTTAACCAAATTACACTCTAAATACTTACGACATAATATCCAACAACTATGTTATAACTAATTTTACTATATAATGAAACTTAATCAAATAGGAATGTTTTAATATTCTTTAGCATGAACCGTGTACTTACTCTTAGTTTGTATTATAGTTAACTCTTCCTTAATTTTTACCTCATTTGCATTAACTATATTCCAACTGCTTCTCTTCCATGCTTTTCACTCTGTTCTACCATCAACACTTACAATAAATTTTAAGGTTCCTGCTGCTGTATTTGTTGTTGTAACTACTGCATTTGTAATCTCCGTGTCAGATTTTATTTTCTTATTAACTTGGTTGAAATTTTATATTATATTTAAAATCTTTATTTTAGTTTACTTTTTATTTTGTTAACATAATATTTAATATGTAATTACAACACTATAAGCGTATTACGACGAAAGTGGTACAGTTGAAATTTACATATTATTCTCTTCATCCGAGGGCTGATAAGTCCTCATGCCGAAGGCCATAAATTTTATTATATCTTTATATTTTCAAAGTTTGTTCCTAAAATTAGTGTTTAGTGCGTAGCACTTTTGTTCATTTATCCGATGTCTACCACCACGAATACTTCATTTTTAATTATGAGACACCTCTTCCTATTGCCAGATGAGTAAGCGATTCACACCAAATTTAAAATTGGTGTGAATCGCTTAAGTTAGGGATAAGCAGTGCTACGACCCTGGATAACGGTTTCTAAGCTTCAGATGGGGTTAAAAAACAGATATTTTACTGGACACTATAGTGATTGATTAAACGTAGACATAACACTTAGACTTCTATACAATCTAAGAAAGTAACTTCTCACTGCCTAGCGGCATGCGGGCTTATCAGCCCTAGATGTAAAAAAATGGGATTGTATGTATAAAAGTGTATTCAGCGCAAAATTTAGAGTGGACAGAAGCTTAAATATATTGTGAAGAAAAACTTAGAGTGAATTTAGAATGCCTTATGCTTCACGTTTTAAAACTACCGTAATTTGAATCAGGAGGATTCAAGCCACGATAAGCC
Organism: uncultured Clostridium sp.; assembly: GCA_964554365.1. Lineage (GTDB taxonomy): Bacteria > Bacillota > Clostridia > Clostridiales > Clostridiaceae > Clostridium_AM. The sequence continues at coordinate 46,448 of CAZKOJ010000005.1, forward strand.
CAAGGACGGGCTGATGGAGTGGGTAGGTAGTTTTAAATAAGAGAAGCATTAGGCATTCGGACGGTTTTTCGAATAATATATTCAAGCGTAGGCCACTCTAAATTTGCATCGTAATACGCTTATTTTGCCGAAGTTTAATTCTTATTCATTTCTCAAAGTTTCTATTAGATTTTCTTTGTGAATCTTCCTTAAAGGTGCAATTACAGATAAAAATCCTATAACTATGCATATTACAACAGCTATTCCAATTACAGCCCACGGAGTATGCCATGGGAATTCACTTATATTTCCTATTCCTTTATATAAGGCATAGGTTAACCCTGTTCCTACTATCCCTCCATATATACTTCCAAACGCACCATAAAGCATACCTTCTAAATATATCATTTTATTCATACTCTTAGGTGACATACCTATGGCTCTTAAAGCTGCCAGCTCATTTTTTCTAACCAATATATTGGTGGTCATTGTATTTACTATATTTACACTTCCAATTAAAGTTACAACAACTACAAAACCGATTATTAATATACTTATTTGCATTGATGCTGCATTCTTAGCTTTATTTGCATCTATAATATTCATCACGTTTACTTTATCATCATATTTATTAACTAATTTTTTTAGGTTATCATTTAAAGTTTCACTTTCATTTTCATCTCTTATTTTTAAATTTATATCATCAATTTTATATTTAAAATTATTGTTTTCCTTTGCCAAATTTTCTGCCAAATTTTTAGAAATTATTATTTTTAAATTTTCAGAATTTTTTTTATCAAAGCTAAAAGGTTCCTGCTCTGTTACAGCTATTACTTTAACCTTTACTAAATTACTTGAATTAAAACTTAAATTATCAGGAGTATTTTTCTTATTACTATTTATGCCATTTTTATCAATATAAATTTCATCTCCAACCTTTAAATCTGCTACTGGCGTTATAGTTTTCTTTTTCCCCGAAATCACATTTTCTTTTACAATTATAACCCCATTTTCCTTATTCATTTTATCAACATCTACAGTTCCTTCTTTTATATACTGCTTGGTATCATTTAATTTATTATCATCATATACATTTATACATGATTTTATATAGGTCATATCTTTGCCATCTAAAGATGCTTTTTTATATAAATCCTTCTTTTTACTTTCTGCCATTTTATCATTTCTATTAGAATTCATTAATGTACCTGATATAATTGGTGAATAATTATTGTATATTGATTTAATTTCACTAATACTTGAAAGATCTTTATAAAAACCTTCTGTAAAACTCTCTCCTTTATCCCTCCTATCCATTAGAATAAAATTCATTTTATCACTTTCATTATTTTCACCTGAAACATCAACAGCCATTGCAGCAAAAGAAGCAAACACTACAAAAAGTACTACACTTATACTCATAGAAAATACAGTTATTCTAAATCTTTTCTTGTTTCTCTTTATATTTTTTAATGCCATTGAACTTTCTATTTTAAGTACCTTTGTTATAAAGGATTTTTTGTTCTTTATATTTTCCTTAACTATATTAATTCTATTATTTATAGCTAAAAGTGGAGATATCTTTGATGCAAACCTAGCAGGTATAAGTGCAGATATATATATTGATACTAATCCTACAACCGCACTTATTAAAAGCACCATAGGATCTATAACCACTTCAAGTTTTCCCATATTAAGTCCGCCACCTTTAATAGATGTAAATCCTGCTATAACAGCATATATGGCTATTATCCCACATAAAAGTCCTATAGGAACTGCTATTAAACTTAATATGGTAGCTTCTCTAAATACTATTGCTTTTATCTGCTTTGGAGTAGCTCCAACTGCTCTCAAAAGTCCAAATTGCTTTACCCTTTGTACCACACTTATATGAAATGAATTATATATTACCGCAATAGTTGCAATTACAACTATACCTATTATTACTCCTACTGCAGGATAAGTTGACTTCATATTTAGACCATCAGCTTCTCCTAGCATTTTTAAAAGATAATCATTAGTTACCACATTTTTCTCATCAGAATAGGTTTTTAACTCTTTTATAGTATTTTTCATATCTCCTTTTTCATATATATTAACTAATATACCAGCATTATTAACATCTATTTTTTCTGTGTTTACTATACCACAACCTATTCCTTGTGATTGAGTTTTTATTTGATTTTTTATAATTCCTACAAGTTTAAATTGTTTTTCTGAGCTATCTTCAAATTTTAATTTTACATTATCTCCTACTTTAGGTTTTTTATCAAAATAGCTTAATATCCATTCTTCCAGTGTTATTTCATTATCCTTTTCAGAAAACTTTCCTTCTTTAGTTTCATATCCTGCTAAGGACAATCCATTTTTATCGAATTTTTGAATCTGTATGCTTTTATTATTATATATTTTAGCTTTTTGCCCATCTTCACAAAGACCTACAGTTTTAACTTTAGGATTTGAAGATACTTTAGATAAAAGTTCTTTATTGCCTTTCACAAAAACCATATGATAATTTCCTGTTTTTTCTCTCATATTCTCTATCATAGAATGTTCTATGGTTTTTAAAAAACTTCCTATTGAAGTTATTAAAGCTACTGAAAGAATTATACCTACAATAGTCATTATAGTTCTTTTCTTGTTAGCTTTTAAATATTTGTTAGTTAAGCTCTTGTAACTATTCATAGCATTTCCCCCTTTAGCTTAAAGACTCATCATTTTTTATTTCACCATCTGATATAGTTATAATTCTATCTGCTTGTTCAGCTATTTTTAAATCATGAGTTATTATTATTAAAGTTTGGTTATATTTTTTAGCTGATATTTTTAAAAGTTCTATTACTTCTTTACTATTTTTGCTATCCAAGTTTCCTGTTGGTTCGTCAGCAAGCATAATAGCTGGTTTATTAATTAAAGCTCTACCTATAGATACCCTCTGCTGTTGACCTCCTGAAAGTTCTGATGGTAGGTGATCTTTTCTGTCTTCTAGTCCAAGTAAATTTATAATTTCTTCTAAATAATTCTGATCAATTTTTTCATGATCTAAAAGACAAGGTAATGATATATTTTCTTCTACATTTAATACAGGTATTAAATTAAAAAATTGAAATATAAAACCTATTTTTCTTCTTCTAAATATAGAGAGTTTTTCTTCATTTAAGTTATATACATCTTCTTCTCCAACATAAACTTTTCCACTGCTTGGCCTATCGAGTCCCCCTAAAAGATGTAATAATGTACTTTTTCCTGAACCTGAAGAACCTACTATAGCAACAAACTCTCCTCTATTTATTGAAAAGTTTATATTCTTTAAAGCTTCTACCTTATTTTCACCATCTCCATAGACCTTAGATAAATTTTCAACTTTTAATATTTCCATATTTCTTTCCTCCAATATTTAATTTTTCCTTTACCCTATGTTCCAATTATAGTTTCTATATTAATTTAAAACCATATATACAAACTTACATTAAAAAAGTAATCTTACAATTTAGTAAGCTTGGCATGGAAAAATAATTCTTAGTAATGGATCTGAAACACTTGTTTTTAAAAAGGTTTCTGAAAACAATAAGTTTAGCTACTTTCTTGATGAATTTGTTGAATAGGTAATCAAACCTATATTATAACAGATGTCAAAGATATTAAAATTAATATTGAAGAGATAGAAATGCAGGACTATTAGATAACATAAAAATTTATATAATGATTAAATCTGAAATTGGTAATAAAATCGAAGAAATTACATCAATCAAAGGTCTTTATTTTAAATAACAAAATTAATCAATAAAGTAGTTACTTTTCACTCTTCTTAGCCCAAGTATCAAAAATAAAAAAATCCCCGGAGAGATCGAGGCCACTGAAAAAACACTACTTTTTCACAACACATTGAATCAGTAACTAAAAAAAGCAGGAAGTATTCCATGATTTTCGGGAATATTTCCTGCTACTTATCTTTTTTTATACTTTATAGTTTACTATTCCGATAAGAGCTTTATAATTCGTTTGATATTTACTGTAAATATTGTTAGGGCCCCTTGCATCTGCATGCTGAGTAATCCCGACGATAATGCCACATCATAGCCGTGCTAGTGCTTAAGTTCATTATTTTTAGATTCAATCATGTATCGCTTTCTTGCCCGTTCCTTAAAATATTCCGTTTCTTGAAAATTTGTTTGATTTTTATGAGCATCAGATTTTATAGATACGGAATACGTCTTGGATTTCAAGCCTTCTTTGTAGCAGCCCTCTCGGAGTGAACAACATTTGCATTTATTAACATCAAAATAGTACGTAGTAACTTGATTTGTATTTTGTCCATTACTGCCCTGTCGGGCTTTTCTTATGGCGATGTGCCCGTCAGGGCAAACAAACAATCCAGCATCATTGTTAAACTGGAACTCTTCCTCTTTCTTCCAAACCCCATATGAAATCATTGGATTAAGCTTTGAGATCAATCTGATTTGGTTTTCTTTTGCATACTCCAAATTAAAGATGGTTGGTGCTATTTAGATTCAGTTATGGATTTATATAGTAGAAAGATAATTGGATATTCCATATCTAAGTTTATTGACACCTCATTAGCTCTGCAGGCTGTAAAAAACGCTGTAAGGCTTCAGAAACCAACTAAAGCTTTAATATTACATAGTAATTTAGGGCTAATAGGTGTAATTATTCCACTACTTTTATAATTCTGATAATCTACAGTTTGCCCCCTTACATATACACTAGCTTTTCCCTTACCCAAATAGGATTTAGTATTACCATTTGTAGCGTCACGTATCTCAAAATTAAATTTATGATCTCCGTTGCTAGCAAAAGCCACTGTATTAGTAAAAACCATCATACAGCATAAGCTTAAAATCAATAAACATATTCTTTTAATTCTTTTCATTACAACACCCTTTTTTAGTATTATATTAACATAAATTCAATTAATTATAAAATAATTAAAACAACAAAAATTATATAAAATATTACTTACTCTTCTTTAAGCCCTGTCTTAGTATAGATTGTACAAAATACTATTGTAAGTAATAAACCTATGTCTTTTTTAACTTATAAAAACTCTTTCATATTTTTAAAAATAAAAAAACTCTGCATTAACCTAAAATCAAAATTATTATTGAACCTGTTGTACGTTTTGCACTGTATTAGCATTAGACTGTGTTATAGCAGTTTTAAGATTATCATTTTCTGTTTAGTTAACTCCAACTGCTTCACCCATTACTAATGTTTATACCATTTCTACACTTATGATAAAAAATTTCTCCAATTTAAATTCTATTTTTTATAAATTAAAAAGAGAGCCTTTACAGCTCCCTAAAGTTTTCCTATAAATTTAAAAACAGCTTTTATGATTTCATATCTATCCTTACCCCATATTGTATTAACTTCTTTTGCAGATTCAATGTTTTGAACAAAGCCAATAGTTAAACATATATTTATCCTACAAATAAGCTTTTAAATTTTTATTTCTATTCACTTTCTATCTTGGCATACGAGTGAATTTATAACGATAACAATCTTCAACAGGACCTTCATTTTTTATTATCATAAGAGGATCACGAGAATCTATTAATTCTTGTAACGCAGGTGTAGAAATACGACCTATAGCTCTCGCAACATTAAAAGCTACATCATATTCTTGAAATATATTATTTTTTATAAAATCTTCGGCAAGAACTTCAGCATAATTTCTATTGCCACAAATTAATGAGTCCATACTTGATTTTATGTCTGCCAGGTCCTCATAATTTAAAAATGCATAAATAGAATAAGTTTGTGATTTAATATCATCTACATTAAAGCTATTGCTAATAATAGAATATCTACCATCTCCTGTAGTTAAAAAACTTAATCCATATTCAAATTGGTATAATTCTGAAAAACTATATACAGTCTCTTTTTTAGCTGCTAGAGAATATAAAGTATAAGAAACAGTATTAGCAATTTGTCTATTAACCCCATTTTTAATTAAAACATTTCTTATACCATCAGAAGTAACTGTATTATCAATTTTATTTTTTTCAACATATTTATCTAATTCTCTTGCTGCTGATGCATTAATTGTACAATATGTTGAAAGCTTTTGATTAGGCAATATTGATCTCATAGAAATATTAAGTTTTACATTCTTATTTACAGGTGCAGCATGTACATTTGTTAATGCTAAACTAGAACTTAACAATGCACCACATAAAACAGGTGCCAAAAATTTGATTTTTTTATTCATAACATTTCCCCCCATTTTTTATAATATTTGTTTTTAATTACAAGAAAATATTACATCTTTTTTCAAATATTGTAAAGTTCCATATTATGTCATAATCTCAATTCAATTCACTTTATATACATAATTGTAACTTATGTGTAATTTATCTGTATTTCGCAATAAATCTTTCAGCTACATAGGTTAATTAGAAAGTTTTTGTTCTTTTTTGGTTTTATCTTGTCCTTCTAAATTTTTATCTATATCTTTATTCTCATTCATTTTTCCTATAACTGATTTTATAATATCAAATATTTCTCCAGAGTTTAATCCAGTTTGTGTAGTAATTTTTTCTACAGCCTTGCTATGTTTTACAGTGCCCTCCCAGTTATATTCTCTTCCCATCTGCTCTATAGCCATAACTATAATATCTTTAGCTTTATCTCTCATGTCTTTTTTAAATCATACATATTTAAAAAATTCTTTCTCATAATATTACTGGAGGTGATACTATGACTGATAAATTAAATAATACAGATAAAAACCCAGTCACTGAATTCGCTAGCGCATTTGTTTCTGACCCCAAAATTGTTAAAAACCCAGCTGACTATGCAGATTATGATGGATTTCATTTAACACCACTTAACGATTTACTTAATGACAATGATAAAACCGATCATAAAAAATAGTACTTGCTTTTTTATCTACTAGCCTGGGGCACATAGCCCCTTATTCATCTTCTTAAACACTTTTTAATATTTTCCTTATAGCCACTTTCCTATATTTCCTTGGGGATTTCTTTAGGTACCAAATATATTTCACCTTTCGTATATTCAATATGCTCCATACCCTCAGACGGCAACTCCCACCCTATAGCTGTTATATCTATAATCTTTTGCCGTTTTGGTTCAAGAATTTCTATCTTCTTTATCAACGCATTAAATATTTTATTATCAAACTACAACACATATAAACTCTTGCAATGCAAAATATGATTTAATTTTAAGTTAAATAATATTTTATATTTAAATTTGTTGAATTTTAAATATATTTGGTGTAAAATATACTTGCTAATTAGATAAATTTGTCAACGTATTCAATATTATAAAAAAATGGAGTGATTTTGTGAAAAAGGTAAATAACAATAAAAAATATTCGTTAAAACTCAAAATAACTGTTAGTGTAGTAAGTGTTCTTTTAATAGCTATAGCAATATTAGCAGTTATGTCTTTTTATGTTACAGGTAAAAAACTTAAAAGTGAAATTCAACAACAAGGAATAAGTTTAGTTACAGAAATAACTTCTGAGATTGAAACTAACAACGCTATGTCAAATCAAATAGATATTCTTCTAGGGGATAAAATAACCTCAATAGCTTATCTTATAGGACAAAATCCATCAATATCTGATGAATATTTAAAAGAAATAGCTTCCAAAATAGGGGTTCAAGAAATAGACATTGCTAATGCTCAAGGAATTATAACGCATTCTAATATGCCTGGGAATATTAATTTTGATTATAAGGATAATGCTAATATACAAGCAATATTAAAAGGAAATCAGTATAAATTTGTTGAGGCTATAAGAAAAAGTTCATACATAGGTGATGGAAATTACTATAAGTATGGTGAAATAGCTATATCTGGTGGTGGAATAGTACAGGTAGGTATTATAGCAAATGAGATAGAAAAGATTAATAATTCTATAAGCGAACAGAGTCTTGTTAACAGACTATTAAAAAATTCAAATATAGTTTACGCCGTTACACTAGATAAAAACTCAAAAGTTACTGCAAACAGTGATAAAAGTAAAATTGGAACTAGTTTAACAGATATAGGAAGCAAAACAGCAATTCAAGAAGGAAAAGTATATTCTTATGTTAGAGATTATAATGGTAAGGGGGTATATGATATTACAATTCCAGTACATAAAAATGGAACTATTGTAGGAGCTATACAAATAGGAATTTCTTTAGCAAGTCAAGCTGCAGCATTAAAAAACATAGCTATAATGTTCCTAATAATAGCATTACTAGTAATTGTACTTGGAGGATTTACAATAATAAGTATAGTATCTGCTAATTTAAAACCTTTAGCTGAACTTGCTGCCGTTGCAGAAGATGCAGCAAAAGGAGATCTTACAAAATCTGTAGAAGTTAAATCACAAGATGAAATAGGAATGGTAACAGTAAGTTTTAACAATATGATAGAAAACTTAAGAAATATGACTAATAAAATAAATAATATGTCACAAGATATTGCAGCATCATCTACCACACTTTTATCATCTGCACAACAAGCAGCAGCAGTGTCGGAAGAAATATCAGGTTCTACAGAAGAAGTTGCAGATGGTGCAGAGAACCAGGTTAAAGCTACAGAGGAAATATCTACTTCCATGAAAAAAGTAGTGGATAATATGACATCTGTAAGAGATCAGGTTAAATCAATAGTTGAATTTTCAGAGAATACAAGCAGCCTTGCTTCTGATGGAAAAGATAAAATGAATAATATGGTGGCTCAAATGAGAATCATAAAAAATAGTGTAAACTACTCATCAAAAGTAATTGTTAAACTTCAAGAAACTTCTAAGAAAATAGGAAATATTGTAGAACTGATAGATGGTATATCAGATCAAACTAACCTACTTGCACTAAATGCTTCTATTGAAGCAGCCAGAGCTGGAGAAGCTGGTAGAGGCTTTTCAGTAGTTGCTGATGAAGTAAGAAAGCTTGCAGAAGAATCAATGAAATCTTCTAGCAATATAAAAGAATTAATAACAACAACACAAAATGAAACAGAGAAAGCTCTTTCTTCTATTGAAGAAGGTAATAAAGAATCTGAAAAAGGAGAAAAAATTGTAACAATAGTAGGAGAATCTTTAAAAGAAATACTAAAATCCTTTGATGATACAAAAGTATCTCTTGAAAAAGTCAATGTAATGGTAGAAAAGTCAAAGGAAAATTTAGATAAAGTAAATGAGAATGTAAATGAAATTCAAAGTATATCTACAAATACTGCTGCAAGTACGGAGCAAGTAGCCGCATCCACTCAAGAACAGTCTGCTGCACTTCAGGAAATATCTGATAATGTGCAAGGGCTTTCAAACTTAGCAGGAGATCTGGAAAACAGTATAAAAATATTTAAGATTTAGAAAAATAGCAGTTCTGTGAAAAATTAAGAGGGTTGTCTTAAAAATCACTGTTCATATCATTTTTCAGACAACTAAAAAAATGCAGTAGGTAATTATGCTTGCTGCATTTAGGACTGCTAGGTACTCTTGCTCTACTTGTTTCTATAGTCTTACTAGTTTATGCTCAAGTTAAAGAATCAAAAGAGAAATAACTTGTCCGTATTAGTTGAATTGTACCCTAAACTTCTTCTAATCTTTCTTTTGATTTTTTGCATCCTTTTGAATAATTTATATTGTCTGCTATATATTTAACTTTTGCTTTAATCAATCTATTATACTCCTGCCTTTTATATAACGTCCGTAATGCACTTATTCCAGTTTATAACGATTGTGCTTTATCTCTCATGTCTTTTTTAAATCATACATATTTTAAAAATTCTTTTTCATAATATTGTTGGAAGTGATACTATGACTGATAAATTAAATAATACAGATAAAAACCCAGTCACTGAATTCGCTAGTGTATTTGTTTCTGACCCCAAAGTTGTTAAAAAACCAGCTGACTATGCAAATTATGATGGATTTCATTTAGCACCACTTAACGATTACTATAGCTCCTTCAATGTTTTTTTGCCATACATAGCTTGTATATAATTGCCTACACTTACCAGTATAATAAATTTAATTTTGCATATTCTATTCTTTGTAAAGGCAATATCATTGGATTCATGTCCCCTAATAATGTTTGCTGTATATAAACAGTTTTAGATATTGTTATGATACTGATACAATTGATATTTTCTTTATGCCAGGGATTTTCACCCCTGGTTTTTTTATTGATTTTCATTAAACATACTTACCTGAGGATCTTCTGATTGGAATTGCTTTATCATTATTGGAATATAAACTATATTATTTTTTACAATAACAAGAGATTGGGAAAAAGATTAAACGGCCTCAGCCCAATGGAATATCGAGCTTTAGCCGCTTAGATTATTTTTATTATTTCCCCTGTCTACTTGACAAGGGGCAGTTCATTTCTGAATAATACAGTATTTTAACAAATTATTCGGTTTTTAAAAACATGTACATTCATTTAACAACATTTTTTAAATTCAATTAAGATTAACTTGATTTTGTTTTTTACAATTTACTGCTTGTACATAAAATAATCAATAGCATCTTTTAATACTGTAGCAAAATTTACATTTCTTTTATGATAAGCATTTCCACCATATTCATTACCTTGGTTATCACATACATATGCATATTTATAATTTGTATCACACCATTTCATAAAAGTATAGGTATGACTTGGACCATTTGTTGTAAAACATATATCACCTGGTCGAAGTTGTGATAAGTCTTTACATTTAGCCCATCCTCTTTTTAGTAGTTGTGATGTGAGTTGTCCCGTATTACATACCCACTCTGGCAAATCACTAATCCCAGCTCTCCTTAATCCCTCACTTGCAAAATATACACAATTATTTTTTGTATCACCATCATGAAGCTGTATAGCTCTTTTCATTACTGAGTTTCTGTTATCTGCATTCATAAAATAATTATACAAATTTTTATGTACTTCAGAATGTGAATTTGTATTATTGTTAACTGAAATTGGAGATGGTTTAGGCTGAGGCTCTTTATTTTTATCTTTCACTACCAGAACTTCATCAGTATTTTTATTAACTTTGTTATTGGTATTTGCAACTACTTTTCCTTTGTTTATTAAAACTGCCAATGTATTTTCTGTTATCCCTGCGATACCACCAAGTACGTACAATTTACTGAAGTTTTTATTAGATATAAATTTTTGTGTAACTGGTGTCGGTCTACTTCCAACTAAAATTACAGGATTATCATTTAATGCTGCAAAAGCTGATCCACTTAAAGCATCTGCAAAATCTTCTGAATAAGCTAAGCAAATACTGTTAAAATCAAATTTATCTGAAAACGCATTTATTATATTTATATTCCTTTCATATTTATTATTTCCAGGTATTCTTTTAACATTGGAAAATTGAGAAGATACAACATCACTAATTAAGTCCTCTCCACCTAACACATAAGTTTTGGGTATGTTTTTATCTCTTATAAATTTACTTACTGAAGTTGGAATTGAATCTTTAGGAACTAATATAATAGGAATTTGTAATTTGGCAGCTATAGGAGATATAGAAAGAGCCTCTGTATAATCACTATCAGTAGTTAATATTATTCCATTAGAAGTTCCTATTTTATTTGCTACAGCTACGGAAGTTGCTGTTCTATCCAATCCATGAAATCTTTCACTTTCTATTTTCATTGCGTGTAGTTGATCTTCAATTTTAGAACTTATTACTCCAGTACCACCTACAATAAAAGCTTTTTTAACATTTAGTCTTTTTATTTGATCGCATGTAATACTACCCAATTTTGTACTTTCATTAAGTAATATTGGTGCATTATATTTTTTTGCTAATGTAGATGCACTTAATGCATCTGGAAAGTTAGAACCATTAACAATAACAACATAATCTGAACTTTTCCAACCTTCATTAACTATTTGTGAACAAGTTTCATATCTGTCAGCACCCCCTAATCTCTTACTTTCTAGTGAAGCGGCATCAACCTTAGTGCTTAAAGATATTAAAATGAACACAAAAATAGAAACTAAACTAATTAACTTATTTCTCATATGTATACTCCTTATCTTTTATAATAATAAATTGTTTAATAATTACTCATTATGTTAATTTTACATCACAGATGTATCGGAAATTTCTCTAAGTTGTAAAATAATTGCAAACTTCACTCATATATGTATATTGTTGAGTAAATAAAAACAACTCCTTATTGAGATATGAATCTTATTATGGAGTAGCACTTGGTTATAAATCAAAGAAATTCTTATAATAAATTTAAGCATAAAAAAAATTTCACCAACCTTACTTTTTATAATATATTTCAAAGTAAAGTCAGTGAAAATTTATCCGATGACTTTAATTTTCACTTAATATCTGATTTTTTAAATATATAAATTCCTGCTGATGTAGTTACTAATATAGTTATTAAAGATACAATAACTGCGTGTAAAAATTCTGGTGCTCCAGCTTTATCTTGTAATACAATGCTAAACTGAGCTAATACAATATTATTAAAAATCCATTTTACCACTGTTGATGGCTTATGAATAAACATTATATTGCTAATCCTATTAATGAAATCAAGTGCTATAACTATACTTATAGTAATATTAACGTTTCTAGATGCAAAGGCTGCTAGAACAGCAATACTTCCTATAGCCACCTGTATAATCATCATAACTAAAAATAACCTTATTAAAAATATTAAAGAATTAAAAGTAAATACTTCCCCATATCCATTAGTCACTATATTTATCACTGTCATTGCTACTGGTACTATAAAGCTAATAATTATAATGCCTATATAATAAATCATAGTTTTTGATATAAAAACACTTATTCTTTTGTGCCCATAGGAAATTAAATTCTTAATATACCCTGAAGTAAATTCTGTCACTATATAATCTGCTGCAAACACTCCTGTTATTATATTTAATGCCAATTGGCCTTGAATAAATAACATATATACTAATGTTTCTTTACCACTCATTAGTTTTAAATTTTTCGACAAACCATTTAGTGAAAAAACATAAATTGCAATAGCCTGCATTATAGTTAAAAATATGAAGAAATAAAACATCTTCGATTTTTTTAATTTATAAAATTCAATCTTAAATAAATTAAACATTTATAGCTTCACCTACTATTTTAGAAAAATATGCTTCCAAGTCCTCTCCCATAGGCATAATTTGATCCACTTTAATTCCTTCCTTTACAAGTACCTGTGTTACTTTTCCTGAATCATCTATATAATCATATAAATTTATAATGTTATCTGGTAAAACATTGAAATTTGATGTATTTAACTTTTCTCTTATTATGACTGCTGCACTCGCTGAATCATCAACTTTAATATGAATAAATTTTTTACATCTGTTATTTAATTCATCTAATGTCACTTCTTCTATTAATTTACCTTTATGAATTATTCCATAGTAATTTGCAATATGATAAAGTTCTCCTAATATATGACTAGAAATAAGTATTGTTACACCATATTCTACATTTAGTTTTTTTAATAATTCACGTATTTCAATAATTCCTATTGGATCTAATCCATTAATTGGTTCATCCAAAATCAAAAATTCGGGTTCTCCAAGCAGTGCCATTACTATTCCTAACCTTTGCTTACTTCCTAAAGATAAAGTTTTTACCTTTTTATCCTTTACCTCAATTAATCCTACTGTACTTAATAATTTTTCTATACATTCTTCTCCCGGTATACCTTTTTGCATTCTATTAATATGCATATTTTCGTAAACAGTTCTATTTTCATAGAGTGCTGGTGTTTCTACAATAGCACCTATTCTCCTCCGACCATTTTCTATTTTTCCTGCTTCATGCTCTCCAAACAATTCTATGCTTCCACTATTTTTTACTGCAAGTCCTGTTATAATTCTTATTAATGTACTTTTCCCCGCTCCATTCAAACCAATAAGACCGTATATTTGTCCTTTTTTTATTGTCATGCTTATATTATTTAGCACAACTACATCTTTATATTTTTTTGTAAGTTTATTTATTTTTAATACAAAACTATTCATCACATAGATTTCCTCCATAATTTTATCTAGTTTTACAAAATAAGCGAAATACGACGTAAGTGGTGTAGTGAATTTTAACTGTATTGCAGCTGCTA
>CAZKOJ010000006.1:0-58308 GCA_964554365.1 uncultured Clostridium sp.
AAGCATTTTCAGTAATAACTGACTATAAAGCTAAAATCAAATATCCTTTAGCTGATTTTAATTTAACACCAGATGTGGCTATAATAGATCCAAGTTTAGCTCAAACAATGCCAGCAAAGCTAACTGCTCATACAGGCATGGATGCTTTGACTCATGCAATAGAAGCTTACGTGGCAGGACTAAGATCTTATTTTTCAGATCCACTTGCTATGCAGGCAATAGTTATGGTAAAAGAACAATTATTAAAATCCTATGAAGGTGATAAAGAAGCTAGGAATAATATGCATATAGCTCAATGTTTAGCTGGAATGGCATTCTCTAATGCATTACTTGGAATTACTCATAGTATGGCTCATAAAACTGGTGCAGTATTCCACATTCCTCATGGGTGTGCTAATGCAATATTTCTTCCATATGTAATAGATTTTAATAAGAAAGCATGTGCTGGAAGATATGCAACCATAGCTAGAACTTTGGGACTTAGTGGAAATAATAATGATGAACTAGTAGACGCATTAACTGCTATGATTCAAGATATGAATAAAAAAATGGATATACCTTCAACACTAAAAGAGTATGGGGTAACTGAAGAAGAATTTAATGCTAATGTAGACTTTATATCTCATAATGCTGTACTAGATGCATGTACTGGATCTAATCCAAGACCAATAACTGAAGAAGAAATGAAAAAAGTATTCCAGTGTGCATTTAGTGGGGAAAAAGTAAATTTTTAAATATAAATTAAATTAATCTCAAAAATGAATTTATTTCATTTTTGAGATTTTTTTGAGGAAAATTTTACGATTTTGATTTTTATTTGTATGATAAAAATGAATTTTAGTATATGTTATTAGATTAAAATGATTAATCGTTAAATATATTTGCTAAATTTTGTTTTAATACATTAATTAATATATACAAAAATTACAATATTACTTCTTTTTTAATAAAATAATGGTATAATTATAATAAAATTGCATATGAGGAAGGAAAATTAAAAATATGATGAAATTATCAATATTAGAATTCCTTTTAAGAACTATTCCAGAATCATTTTTATTTATTCTGGCGAGTTATTTATTTGCTAGGAAAAATATTAATGAAAAACTTTACTTTATATCAAGCATGGTTTTTGCAATTTGTATTTATTTAATAAGAATGTTGCCTATTAATTTTGGCGTTCACACCATTATTAGTATCATAATTTATATTTTAATATCTGTTTTAATAAATAATATACCTATTATTAAAGTAATACCTTATTCGTTAATTTTAATCATAACATTATCTATTTGTGAATGGACAAATTTATTTATAATAAACATTTTATTAAAAGTTAATATTAATTCAATATTAACTAATCCATTTAGAAAAATTATTTATTTAATGCCGTCTTTAATATTATTTGCATTTATCGTTTTAGCATATTATTTATTGACGTGTAAAATTAACAAAGGGGTTTCAAAAAAATGTACTTGATTGAAAATTTATCAAATAAGATAGGTCATGGAATGGCAAATATTTTAAAATTGGACAAGGATCAAGAAGAAATTATTATTTATGGAGCCTTTAATTTAATACAAAACTTATGGTCTATATTTTGTATTATTGTCTTTGGAATTATTTTTCATGTAATAGGAGAAGCGCTTATTATTTGCTTTGCTATTAGTTTGTTGAGAAAGTATTCAGGGGGCGTACATGCCAGTTCTCCAAGTCGTTGTGTTTTAATTGGCACAATTATATGCGTAGGGTTTGGTTTAATTGTAAAGAAAGTATTTAGTATATTTCCGTTAACGTTGATTGTTTTTTTAGGAGCAGTAAGTATAATAGTATCTTATTATATAGTTTATGAATGTGCTCCGGTGGATAGTCCAGCTAAGCCAATTAAAAAAATAGAAACAAAACAACGATTAAAACGATATTCTACTTTTACCCTTCACTTTTTTTCTGTAATTATAATTATATTATTGATTTTTTACTTTAAGTATGGAGTTAAGTTTTTATTAAATAGTGTTCAATGCATATATGTAGGTGTTATTTGGCAGTCATTTACACTTACTAATAAAGGACATAAAATATTAAGCAAAACAGATAAAATATAAAAATATTTCGTTAGGAGGTTATAAAATGAAAAACAAAGTAAAAAAAGGCGTATTAGAGTTAGGTGCTAAAATGCTTACAAAAATTGCATATTCCACATCAGCATCAGCATGTTCAATAACTTATTATCAATCTAAAGAGCCAATATGTCTAAGAGAAAAGTAATATTGCAATAATATAGGGATCGTATTATCGGTCCTTATATTATTATAAATAATTAAATGGATGTGAATAATATGAATGATTTTGAAAATAATAGACAAAAAAATATATATAATATTATATCTGTTGTAAAATTATCATCGTTACTTTTTTGTGCAATTATAGTTTATGAACAGTTTTTTATAAGAAGTAAAATTGTTATGGGTACAAAAAAAGGATCTTTTGACATAATTGCATTAAGCCTTTTATCTTGTATAACGATATTAATTTATTGGATGTGGTCATTTTTTTCTGTGAAAATATTCAAACTAAAATATGCAAAAAAAGTACAGATTTTTGAAAATTTTGTTTTTATTTCAATATTTACAGTGTTAAATGTTATATCTAATACTTATGCAAGTCAATGCAAATTTCTATTTTTATTTATAATCATCACATCAACATTACAATTGGGAATGAATCATGGAATAAGTACAGCTTTAATATCATCGGTTGTAATATTAATAATAGACTTAATTTATGCACCTAATAATGGTGTTAATTATTATTTTCAAAATGATTTGATTTTAGCTGGAGTTTTTATTTTAACTGCGTGGCCTTTAGGTCACTATGTAAAAATTGAAAATGAAAATTTAAAACAAAAAAATCTACAGCTAAAAGCATTAAATAATAAGTTAAGCAAACAGGACAAAAAACATAGGGATATGGAAGAAATGCTTTTAAAAAATGAAGCTTGTTATAATTTACTTATTGAAAATTCAAGAGATGCTATTTTTGTTCATCGTAAGGGTAAAATAATATTTGCCAATGAAAGTGCTGCAAAACTGCTGGGATTTGTAGATGTGGAAAAATTAAATGGAAAATCCATTTTGGAGTTTAATACTATTGATGAAAAAGAGAATATAGAGGAAAAACTGTCACAAGTATATGATAAAAAAGTAACTAGGATACTTTTTGAAGAAAAAATAATGAAAAATAATGGAGATATTATTGTTATGCTAAATACTTCTACATACTTTATATATGAAGGGAAAGAAACAATATTAAGCATTTTACATGATATAACATCAGAAAAACAAGTGGAAAAATTGCAAAAGGATGTAGAGAAGAATATAGAATTATTAAATGAAACCCTTGAATTAAACAAAATGATTACAGAATTTTCTTCAAACATATCTCATGAACTTAAAACACCTTTAAATGTGATATTTACTGCAGTGCAAGTATTGGGATTATATAATAATAAAGAAGGAGAAGAAGCCATTAAGAAACAGGAAAAATATTTAAGAATGATAAAGCAGAATTGCTATAGACTTATGAGATTAATAAATAATTTATTAGATATGACTAAATTAGATTCAGGATTTCTTAAATTAAATGCAGAAAATTATAATATAATAAGTGTAGTTGAGGATATTACGCTTTCAGTTGCTACATATGTGGAAAGTAAGGGGGTTACGCTTACTTTTGATACTAATGAAGAGGAAAAGGTGATCGCTTTTGATGCGGACAAAATTGAAAGGATTATTCTTAATTTGCTTTCTAATGCCATTAAGTTTACAAACTCTGGAGGAGAAATATATGTAAATATGATGGATATGGAGGATAGTGTTATTATTTCAATAAAGGATACAGGAGTAGGTATACCTGAAGATAAGATGAAAATGATATTTGAACGTTTTGGACAGGTAGACAAAACCTTTAGAAGAAATCGGGAAGGCACTGGTATAGGATTATGCTTAGTTAAGTCTTTTGTAGAAATGCATGGAGGAAGCATTGAAGTCAAAAGTAAGCTAGGAGAAGGAAGTGAGTTTATTATTAAGATTCCTGCAAGAGTTTTAGAAAAAGAGCAGTGTGAAGAGAGTTCCTTATATGAAACTAATATAGAAAGAATTAACATAGAGTTCTCCGACATATATTCTGAGTTTATATAAATCCAATTTTAGTTATTAAAAAACATTAAGATAAGTCTTCGTTAATATGTGTCAATATTTAGTCAGTTGAAATAATTATATTTTAATGATACAATATGAACATAGTTCAGAAAAAAGAGGTGATAAGATGCCAAAGATTATTGAGAATGCAAGGCAAAATTTGATATTAGAAGGTAAGAAGTTATTATTAAACAAAAGCTATAAAGATTTAAGCATTAGAGAAATAGCTAAGAACTGCAGCATTGGAATAGGAACTTTTTATAACTACTTTTCTACTAAGGATGAACTGGTATCAGAAATTTTTAGAGAAGACTGGAGGAAGGTATCTGGTCGGGTGGATGGGTTAAAGCATTCAGATGAGTCCTGCAAAGAAAAATTTAGAAAAATATATACATCGCTTGAAATGTTCGTATCAAATTATTTATCAATATTTTATGAGATGGCTATGCTGAAAGGATATAATTATGAATGTAAAGAAGCTAATAAGTTTGATGTTCTTTATTCTAGCATAAGCGAATTAATAGATATAGAAAAGTCGAGAGGAAATATAAAATCCAAACTTTCTTCACAAAAGCTTGCACAATTTATAGTATCTAACTTAATTTATCTTAATAAAAACAGGTACATGAGCTTTGATGAACTATATGATAGCTTAAAATTGTAAGGACTAAAAGTTTCATATCTTATATGTTAATATAAGATATTTTTATGAAATTATATGAACGGAGTTCATGTAATTAAGGAGTTTTTTATAAGATTATATGAACAAAGTTCATATAACTGGCTTAAGTATCAAAAAAAGTTTTAATATATTATTTAAGTAAGTTTACTGAAGCAAGATCTTAATTTAGATGGGGATTCTTTTACCCCATCTGAATTTTAGAGCTGCAAATGCATGACTTCCTTGGCGTTGAACTCCAAGCTAAGCAGAGAACCAAAATCTCTGATTTGGCAGTAATCCCTTACTCTGTGAGTACTCCTCTGACGTTAGGAAGAGGGGTTCTATATAAAGATGGGTGGGAGACTTACGCCAAGTTAGTCAGGTAAAGTAGTTTTTGATCCGAAAAATATAATTATTATGGAGGTACAAATATGTTAATTTATGCAATTGTTTTTATGAATTTAGCACTTTTATTTTATTCAGTAGGTGTATGGGCGGAGAAAATTGGTGGAAAGCTTAAAACTTGGGAGTTAGTGTTATTTTATATTGGTTTAGTATGTGATACAACAGGTACGTTAGTTATGGAAACAATATCGAAAACATCATCATCAGGAAATATTATACATGGAGTTACTGGTATAATTGCTATAGCTTTAATGATTATTCATGCTTTGTGGGCAACTTATGTTTTAATTAAAAAGAATGATGAAATGATGTTGAAATTTCATAAATTTAGCATAGTTGTTTGGGTTATATGGTTAGTTCCTTTTATATCTGGTGCAATTTCTCATATGAATTAACCCAACAGTAATTGAATATGGGGTTATTATAAAATAAGATGAATCTATATAAAGAATATTGTAAAATATAAAATATAGATGAAATACTATAATAGAACATTAAAAAATAAGAATGACAAAGAAAAAAAGCAATAAATCAATATAGATCAAATATAATAATATTTACTTTAAACTAAAATTATGTAATAATAAAAAGTTGTAAAACTAAGTTTATTGTTAGTTGTTGGAAAAATATATCAATAATAAAATAGTTGAATAATAATTTTGTTATAGTAAGGAGTAAATATGAATATAGGATTTGATCACAAAAAATATTTGGAAGAGCAGTCAAAGTATATTTTAGAAAGAGTTAATAATTATGATAAGCTATATCTAGAGTTCGGAGGAAAGCTTCTATTTGACCTTCATGCAAAAAGAGTTTTACCTGGATTTGATGAAAATGCAAAAATTAAATTACTACATAAATTAAAAGAAAAAGTTGAAGTTGTTATTTGTGTATATGCAGGAGACATTGAAAGAAACAAAATAAGAGGAGATTTCGGTATCACTTATGATATGGATGTTCTAAGATTGATTGATGACTTAAGAGCATATGAGCTTGATTTAAACAGCGTTGTAATCACTAGATATGATAGTCAACCAGCAACCACTGTTTTTATAAACAAGCTTAAACGTAGAGGTATAAAAGTGTATACACACAGAGCAACAGAAGGATATCCTACAGACGTAGATACAATTGTAAGCGACGAAGGATATGGTAAGAACCCATACATTGAAACAACTAAACCTATTGTTGTTGTAACAGCACCAGGACCAGGAAGTGGTAAGCTAGCAACTTGTCTTAGTCAACTTTATCATGAATATAAACAAGGAAAAGTTGCAGGTTATTCAAAGTTTGAAACATTCCCAGTATGGAACGTTCCTTTAAAGCATCCTTTAAACATAGCTTATGAAGCTGCAACAGTAGACCTTAAGGATGTGAATATGATTGATTCATTCCACTTTGATGCTTACAACAAGATATCTGTAAACTATAATCGTGATATTGAAACATTCCCTGTGCTTAGAAGAATTATAGAAAAAATAACAGGTGAAGAGTCTGTATATAAATCTCCAACAGATATGGGAGTTAACAGAGTAGGATTTGGCATTATTGACGATGAGGTTGTAAAAGAAGCTTCTAAACAAGAAATAATTAGAAGATATTTCAAAACAGGCTGTGAATACAAAAAAGGTTATGTGGATAAAGAAACTTTTCAAAGAGCGAAACTTATCATGGAAGAGCTTAACCTAAAGCAAGAAGACAGAAAAGTTGTTGTTCCTGCAAGAGAAAGATCAGCTAAGCTAAAGGAAATGGCTAATAAAAATGATGTTTGTCCAACTGTAGCAATAGAGCTTAATGATGGAACAATATTAACTGGTAAAAATTCAGATGTACTTGATGCAACAGCTGCTGTAATTTTAAATGCTGTCAAACATTTTGCTAATATATCTGATGAAATTTATCTTATATCTCCAGTTATACTTGAACCAATTATAAATTTAAAATCAAAAACATTAGCTAGCAAAAACATAGCTTTAAACTGTGAAGAGGTATTAATAGCACTTAGCATATGTGCTGCTACAAACCCAATGGCACAGGTAGCAATGGATAAGCTTGTAATGCTTAAGGGCTGTCAAGCACACTCAACTACAATTTTAAGTACAAATGATGAACAAACTTTAAGAAAACTTGGAATAGACATAACATGTGACCTAGAATATCCATCAGAAAGTCTTTATTACAATAATTAGTATATTGATATAAATGCTAAAAAGGCAGAGAATGTTACACTCTGTCTTTTTGCATTTTATTCTATACTAACATCTTTATATGATTGACATTTTACTTTATACAGTAATTAAGGGCCTAATTCTTCTACTACAAAAGCTTGTAAAGGTGGAGAATCATTAGCAAGACCAACTAAATAGAGTGAATAATATTTATTAGCCATTAGTTGAACATTTGTTATAGTTAGTAAGATATTATTAGTTCCAGCAAGACGGATTTGTAGTGTATAGGTTCCAGGAGGAATACAGGCATATATTGAATAATCTTTATATTTAATATTATTAAATATCTTAGTACCATCTGGTAGTGTTATATCTACAGCTGGTGAGTTTGGAGATAGATTAACAAATCTTATACAAGCTCTATCGAATTTATTAGGGGTAGATGGTTCTGGAATATCGTATATACTTATGTTGGGAAATGACCCGATGATAGCCATATTAAAAGTAAATCCAGATGGGATATTTACAGTTATGTTTAGCACTGGATCTATTTTTTGCCCTGCAGGATAAATTTTAATGTTAAGGTCTCCAGGGGAGACAACCATATATTTCGAAAATTCTTTATATGCAAGGTTTTGTACCATAAGCTTATTATCTAAGTAAATATCTACAGCAGGTGCATTAGGTGAAGCATTTAATATTCTAATATATGAATTTTCTGGAACAGTTCTATAAAAGTTATTAATTATAAATGGATGTGGACAAAAAAACATAAATAT
The DNA here is from genome assembly GCA_964554365.1 of uncultured Clostridium sp. Classification (GTDB taxonomy): domain Bacteria; phylum Bacillota; class Clostridia; order Clostridiales; family Clostridiaceae; genus Clostridium_AM. Next base: position 8,210 of record CAZKOJ010000006.1, read on the forward strand.
TTATCCTTTCAACTTTCTAAACAATATATAATATGAAAAACATTATGATTATGTGCATATTATATATTCTGAAAATATAATTCTTCTCGGATTATTCATGAATTTAAATCTCATTTCATAGAAAGATTTGGGCTAAATAACTCAAATATAAATTTATAATATATGATATACTAAAATGAATTTTAATTTTGAAATTTTTTATGATAAAACAATGTTGAGGTGAATGATTGAAATGAAAAAATTTTTTTCTATAGGTGAAATGGCTAAAATTCATAATGTTTCTATACAAACATTAAGATATTACGATAAAATAAATCTTTTTAAACCTGTCCATATTGATAAAAGCAGTAATTATAGATACTATTCTATAGAACAATTTTCCTATCTAGATATTATAAAATACTTGAAATATCTTGGAATGCCTCTTAAAGATATAAAAATGAAGTTAAATGAAAATAATAAAGAGCTCTTAAATTTATTGGATGAAAAGGTGTCTGCTACAGATGAAAAAATTAAAGAATTAGAACTTGTAAAAAAGATATTACAAAACAAAAAAAATATAATATTAGAAAGAGAAAGAAAAATAGAGTGTGGCAAAGTGTTTAGAAAATATATAAATAAAAGAAATATGCTTTCTATAAAATTAAGTGATAATTACAGCGATGATGAGGTTAATCTTTTAAGAAGAAGAATAGGAACTATTCTTGAAAATAATATAGGTGTTTTTTATGGTGGAGTAGGTGGATTAGTTTTTATTGATAAAATACTCCCTAATGAAAAGACTATTTATGACAGATCTTTTGTATTCGTAGAAAAAGAAATGTTTGATGAAAAATCACAAGAACATATTGATGAAGTTAAAGAGGGCGAATATTTATGCATACGTTATAAAGGTCCTTATGAAAATAATTATATCTATTTTACAGAAATTATTAACTTTATAAACAAAAATAAATTAAAAGTTTACAAAGAAGCATATGAAATACCAATAATCGACCCGTTATCTACAACAAATCAAGAAGATCTTTTAACAGAAATCCAAATATTAATAAAAAAATAGTATTGACTCTATAGTAACTATAGGCTTTATAATCATTATTGTAATAAGTTTCTACTTATTTCAACAAAAGTTTCCAAAATATTTATTGCTGAAACTTTATTTAATAATTTTTATGAAGAGGGTGTATCAATGAAAGATTTTTCTACAAACTATGATTTTCAAACAAATTTAATACACTGTGGGCACAAACCAGACCCAACAACGGGTGCATTAGCTACCCCTATATATCAGACAGCAACATTTGCTGCTGAATCAATGGAACATTTTGATCAACTTTGTAAAGACTTTGGATACATTTATACTAGAGAATGTAATCCTACTTTAACAGAACTTGAAGAAAAACTAGCTATGCTCGAAAATGGTGAAAGTGCAATTACTGCTGCATCTGGTATGGGTGCTATAGCCTCAACGCTGCTTACATTTTTAAAATCTGGAGATCACATAATAAGCTCTGAAGGTATGTTTTCTCATACAGAATTACTAATGAAAGAGCTTCTTGTGAAATTTGGAGTTGAAGTAACTTTTGTTGATGCTTCAAATTCAGAAAACATAGAAAAAAACATAAAAGAAAATACAAAAATAGTGTACATAGAAAGTCCGCTAAATCCGTCCTTAAAACTAGTAGACATTAAGGAAGTATCTAAAATAGCACATGATAATGATGCTTTACTAATTGTAGACAGCACATTTGCACCTCCTCCAATACAAAATTCTTTGAACTTTGGTGCAGACTTATGCATACACAGCTTAACAAAATATATAAATGGTCATGGAGACACATTAGGTGGAGCAGTTATCGGAAAAAAAGATTTAATTGATAAAATAAAATGGCCGGGAATGCCTTGTTTCACTGGAGCGTCATTACCTCCTATAAATGCTTGGATGATTATAAGAGGATTAAAAACTTTAGATATGAGAGTAAAAAGACATTGTGAAAATGCATTAGCACTATCAGAATTTTTGAGTACTAGTGAATATGTAGAACAGGTTAGCTATCCGGCTTTACCAAGTCATCCTCAATATGAATTATGTAAAACTCAAATGAATGGTCTTGGAGGTGGAGTTGTTTCATTTAAGCTAAAAGATAATATAAATGGTTTAGACAGTAATACTGCCAGCAGAAAGTTCTTAAAATCTCTTAAAATTTGCACAATAGCTGTTAGTTTAGGGGAGGAACATACACTAGCTTACTTAACTGGTTCTGGAATAATAAGGGTAGCTGTAGGTTTAGAATCTTCAAAAGATATAATAGAAGATATGAAAAACACTTTAAAAAATATTTAAAATAAAATTAAAATTTATATTGTTTACTATAAAGTGTTTGAAAACGTTTTGTAAATTAAGGATTTAACATTTTTTATAAAATAAAGGGAGTAAAAAAATGCAAAAAAATTTTAAAAGACTTTTTATAATATTTCTTATAGCATTTGGAACAACAGCTATGTATAGTTTGCCTTATATGAAATCTACATTCTATGATCCAATGAGAGAAGCACTTAATTTATCGCACAGTCAATTAGGGGATCTTTTAAGTCTTTATGGTATTGTTGCTATGTTTGCTTATTTTCCTGGTGGATGGCTTGCTGATAGATTTTCTGCAAAGAAATTAATGTTATTTTCACTTGTATCCTCTGGTCTACTTGGATTTTACTTTGCTACTTTTCCAACATATAAGCAATTAGTGGTAGTATTTGTATTATGGGGAATAACAACAATATTTACCTTCTGGGCTTCATCAATAAAAGTAATTAGAATGCTTGGAGATAGCTCAGAACAAGGAAGATTGTTTGGGTTTTATGAAGGACTTTCAGGTATAGCAGGAACATCAATTTCTTTCATAGGTTTATACTTTTTTAGCAAGTTTAGTGATGTAACAATAGGTTTTAAATATGTTGTATGGATGTATTCAATAGCATCAATAGTTTCTGGTATAGTGATATACTTTATGGTTGAAGAAAAAGAAGTTAAAGGGGAAGAAAAATTAAATATTTCATCTTTATTTAAGGTTATGATAATGCCAAAAGTTTGGCTAATAGGTTTGATAATATTTTCTACATATATGATATTCTCAGGATTAACTTATTTAAACCCTTACTTAAAAGACGTATTTAAAGTTTCCATGGGACTGGTCTCAGCTATGGCAATTATAAGAACCTACTTAATAAAAATGGGAGCTTCTCCTTTAGCTGGAGTAATCTCTGATAAAGTTGGATCTTCTGTTAAAGTTTTGATGATAGGATTTATATTTATATCTATAAGTATGTTAATATTTATAGTTACTCCACAAAAGCCAAGTTTAGTTATGATTATAGTTGTAAATATGCTAGTCTTAAGTGTATTGATATTCGGATTCAGAGGAATATACTTTGCAACTGTTGATGAATCAAACATTCCTTTAGAGTATACAGGGGCTGTTGTAGGATTTGCATCACTCATCGGTTTTGTTCCTGATGCATTCTTCTATACTCTAGTTGGTAATTGGTTGGACAAATACGGAAATCTAGGATATAAATATCTATTTATACTATGCTTTGCTTGTGCAATATTAGGATTGGCATCCTGTTTCATATTAAGAAAAATAGTGGCTAAAGAAAAGTGTACAAGTAACAATTTGGAAACTATAGAAGGTACTGCTTAATATTTTAAAAATAAATCGTGATGACTCTACTATAGAAAGGTAGAGTTATTGCTTTTTTCCTGATTTATATGGAAATAATGGGAGGTTATTTATGCTTACTACAATAGAGAATTTATGTATATTATTATTTGTTATACTTCTTTTAAGTCTCGGATATTACTTTTCTAAAAATATTAAAGATATGGAAAGTTATTACCTTGGAAATCGTAATTTACCTTGGTCATTAATAGTGGGTACTCTAGTGGCTACCTGGTATGGTGGTGTTGGTACAGTAGGAAGTGTAGAATATGCTGCCTTATATGGGATATCTGTATGGGCTATTTGGTCTGTCCCAGCCCATATTGGAAGAATGCCTCTTGCTCTATGGGTAGGCCCCAAAATTCATATTCGTACAGGTATTACTGTTCCTGATTTGTTAGAAAACCTATATGGAAAGCCAGTGGCTATTTTAGGCTCCATTCTTATGTTTATATACTGCGCTCAATTAGGTGAAATTACTGCTGCTGGTTTTATAGGTGAAGCAGCTTGGGGTCTTAATAAAGTGTTGGTAGCATCAATTATAGTTTTATTAGTAGTACTTTTAGCTACTATGGGTGGTCTTATGGGAGTAGCTGTTACTGATATGGTACTATTTTTCTGTATATGTTTTGGTTTAACCATGGTTGTTCCATTAGAATTTGACAAAATAGGAGGATTTTCAGGTATACAAAGGTCGCTCAGTGATCCTAATCTTCTTCATCCAACTAAAGGCATGTCTGTAATGCAAGCTTTAATGCTAATTGTTTATTCTTTTGGAGCATATTCCGATCCTACTTTTTATCAAAGATTTTCTGCTGCTGGTTCACCAAAGGTTGGAAGAAGAGCTTTGCTTACGTGTTTTACACTATGGCTTTGTTTAGATATAGTCCTTACTGTAACTGGACTTTTGGTTAAAGTAAAATACCCAGATATGCAGCCAGCTATGGGATATATAAAATTAATTTTAGAAAATTTTCCTCCAGTAGTTAGAGTATTATTTATGATAGGACTTTTAGGCTCTATTGTTTCTACATTAGATGGATATTATTTATCTGCAGGTGCTACTTTAGCTAATGATATATTTGCAAGAATATACAAAAAAGAGTTATCTCAAAAACAGCTTATTGCATTAACACGTTTAGGTATAATAATTGTAGCAATACTAGGTTTAAGCATAGCTTTTAACTTTCCAACAGCTAGGGATGCTTGTCTTTTCTTGGGAAGCATATGGATGGCATCTGCATTTGTTCCTATTGTCTGTGGACTAGTATATAATGGTGATAAAACTCAATTAAGTGGACTATTATCTATGATTGTAGGCGGTATTTCATTTGGATATTTCAAGGCTTTTCCAATAAAAATTTTTACTATTGAACCTCTTGTTGCTGCACTACCACTGTCTTTTATAGCGTGGATTATAGGTCAAATTCTAGGAAAAAATAAAAAACTAAAGGTATAAGGAGGCTTTCCATGAAAAAAATTATATCAAAATCAAATAAGGATTTAGAAATTAAATGGCTAGGACTTGATGGCTTTTTAGTAGCTTTATATTTTATAATAGCCGGAATTATATTCTATGGCATAACAGCAAAAAATGATTTTATAATAGGAAAATTAATTCCCTATGCTGTAATGATATCTGTAACTCTTATATTTTTAGACTATTTAAGGTACGTATTTAAATTTTTAAAGAAGAAAGATAGTTAGGTGTATATATTATGCAATTGAAAAGCTTTTCTATAAATATTTCAAAGCAACAAGCTGAAAATATAGCTAATAGTCAGAAGAAGTCATTAATAAGCAGACTTTTCCTTTTAAATAAAAACATAGAGGACACACTGCTTCATTACGTAGAGGTTAAAATCGTATGTTTAAAGATAACCTATGCTCATAATTGGTTTCAAAAAAAATTACTTAAATCTAAGGAACCTGTGAAAAGTCATATTATGAAAATTATAATTAGTGGTTCCACAGGCTCTGCAGCATTGGTTAACAATGTTCCTGAAACTACAAATCTTGATTTAACAGATGAGAATATAATTCAATATAGCGATAAATCAAATAATGATTTTGCTAATATAGCTAAAAAATTAGCTTTAAGAATAGTTCATAGAAATACAGGTGGTATTCCTTCAATAGAAATTATAGATATGGAAAGTATATTTAGACCTTATTGGGTAGTATGCTTTGATAAAATTTCAGAAAATAAGAAAATTAGATATTTTCCTATAGAGGCTGATGGTTATAAGTTTCATGGGAAATTTTAATAAGTAAAAAAATAAATTTATATCCAAGTCAATAAAAAAATAAAGGGAACTTACAAAATAAGTTCCCTTTATTAGTTACCTAATGAAGCAATATACTGAATTAAGTTTATGGTAATGAATAAATTATTTTACTATTAAATCAAGAGATTGTTTTAAATCAGCAATTATATCTTCTACATTTTCAAGACCAACAGATAATCTTACAAGACCATCGCTGATACCAGCAGCCTGTCTTTCTTCTGCTGAATATGGTGAATGAGTCATAGAAGCTGGATGTTGGATAAGAGTTTCAGAATCTCCTAAGCTTACTGCAAGAGCTGCTAATTTAACATTATTCATAACAGTTCTTCCTTCTTCTACGCCACCTTTTAATTCGAAAGAAATCATAGCACCTGGAAGGCTCATCTGAGCTTTTGCAAGGTCATAATATTCAAAGTTCTTAAGTCCAGGATAGTATACATGAGAAACAGCAGGATGTGCTTCTAAGAATTTAGCAACTTCCATAGCGTTTGCACAATGTTTTTCCATTCTTATAGGTAGAGTTTTCATACCTCTTATAATAAGGTATGCATCAAATGGACTAAGTACTGCACCAGTCATGTCTTTTAATCCAAAGAATCTAACTTGATCTATAAATTCTTTTTTACCAGCTGCAAATCCAGCGATAACATCTCCGTGTCCATTTAAATACTTTGTTGCAGAATGAACAACAACGTCAGCTCCAAATTCTAATGGTCTTTGAAGGTATGGAGTACAGAATGTATTATCTACAAATACAAGACAATCTTTTCTGTGATTATGAGCTATATCAGATATTTTTTTAATATCATTAATTTTTAAAGTTGGGTTTGCAGGAGTTTCAAGATAAACAACTCTTGTATTTGGTTTTAAAGCATTTTTTATTGCATCAAGGTTTGTTGCATCTACAAAAGTTACATCAATTCCAAATCTTGTAAGACCGTGATTTAAAAGAGCGAAAGTACATCCGTATAGAGTGTCTGATGCTACTACATGATCACCAGCTTTTAATGCAGTCCAAAATGCAGCTGAAATTGCGCCCATACCAGATCCAGTAGATACTGCTGCTTCAGCACCTTCTAATAAAGCTAATTTTTCTTCAACTTCTGTACATGTTGGATTTCCAAGTCTTGAGTATATGTATCCGCCTTCTTGTCCAGCAAATCTTTTTCCACCTTGTTCTGCGGAATCAAATATAAAAGTTGATGTTTGGTATATTGGAGTAGCTAAAGATCCATATTGTTTATCACCAACATGTCCTCCATGTATTGCTTTTGTATTAAATCCCATTTTTTTCATATCTTCCATAATAATTATCCTCCTCTATATTTGGTAAATTATTTTTTCTTATGCTATATGTATAGAGCAAAAGCTGTGCCAATATCTAGAAGAGCATGTTTATGTCTGGGTGTAAACATTTTCAACCGGTTTTTATACAAAAGTGGAAATAATTATTTACAAGTGGAAACTATTCGTTACAATTTATATTATACTTTTTTAGTTTGTTTATTATAGTAGTATGGGAAACTCCAAGAGCTTTTGCAATCTTTCTACAGCTCACATATTTTTTCGCAGCGGATAAAAGTGCTTTCTTTTCTGAAGCTTCAGTGATCTCTTTAAGTGTGAAATTAAAATCTTCTGTTTGAGATTCACCCATGTAATCTGTTGTTTTTTCAAAATCCATAATTAAATTTTCTGATTTAAGAAGATTACCATGACATAAATTCATAGCCCTTTCTACAACATTTTGAAGTTCACGTACATTGCCAGGCCAATTATAATTAACAAGTTTTTCTATAAACTCTAGTTCAGCACCTTTTATATTTTTTGTTAGTTGTTTATTTAACTTGTCTATAAAAAAGTTAACTAACATTGGTATATCTTCAATCCTATCTTTAATAGAAGGGAGATGTATAGGTATTACATTAAGTCTATAATATAAATCATCCCTAAAAGTGGATTTTTTTATCATATCCTCCAAATTCCTATTTGTAGCTGCTATTATTCTTACATTTATTTTTTCTTCTGTATTGCTGCCCAATTTCCTTATAGTGCTTTCTTGAAGTACCCTTAAGAGTTTTGATTGGAGAGGAAGCGAAAGTTCCCCTATTTCATCTAAGAAAAGAGTTCCTCCGTGAGCAGCTTTAAATAATCCATCCTTTCCACTTTCTCTTGCACCAGTAAAACTTCCTTTTTCATATCCAAATAGTTCACTTTCCATTAGGTTATCAGGAAGAGCAGCACAATTTATAGCTACAAAATTTTTATTAACTCTTAAACTTAAATTATGTATGGCTTTTGCAAAAAGTTCTTTTCCCGTCCCGCTCTCACCACGAAGAAGTATAGTAGAATTACTTTTTGCCACTGCAGCACATATATTTTTTGTTTTTAAAATAGCAGAACTAGTTCCCATAATGTCCTTAAAAGCAACGTCTTCTTTTGATGTAATAACATTGGACATTTCTATTGCTTCATAAATATCTTTTACAGATGCAACCGCTCCTATAGTTTTGTGTTTATCGTCTTTTATAGGCCGACCTGTAGTAATATAATGACTATTACCTTTAAAATTCTTCATTCTAACTTCAATATTATCATAGTTTTCACCAGTTTTTAAAAGCTTAATAATAGGTGCCTTAGAACCTAAAAGTTCCTTTATATCTTTGCCAACTATATCCTCTTTTTTTATATGGAATATATTTTCACAATACTTATTAAAAATTTCAATTTCCTCTTTATGATTTATAGCTATTATTCCATCTTGTACGGAATCAATAATAGCTAAAAGTCTTCTTTCGTCTTTTTCATAAGAAAGTAGATCAACTTCCCTTACTTTTATAATTCCATCTAAGGTAATAATAGTATTAATAAGGTTTGTTTTTTTATCTTTGATTAAATTTTCAGCCTTTACATATGCCTTATTTGGAAAAACTTCAAGTGAGTGAATACTTATATTATGTTCATAAAATATTCTTAGAATATCAAGAGTCATACCTATTCTATCTTTAGATGTTATTTCAAGTCTTAAATAGTTTTTCATCAACATCACTTCCCTTTTTAACTTGTAGTATCTATATATAATTCTATATGTAATATACCACTTATTTCAAGGAAAAAGTTCATTCATTACATAACAAATTCTTATAATTTATTTTAATTTTTATATTTCTTCAGTATAATGTTATATGGACTAGGTAAAGTATTTATATAGAAAAGAGGTAGAGGAAAATTGAACTTGCAAAGAAAGATTTACAAAACATTAAAGGAGTTAGTGGCTACCCCAAGTATATCAGGTACAAAGGGTGAAAATATCACATCAGAAAAAATATATAAGATATTAGAACATATGACTTATTTTAAAGACAATAATAATAATTTTGGCTTTGGAATAATAGATGAAGACCCTTTAGAAAGAAAATTTGTATGGGCGTTGGTAAATGGAAAAGAAAAATCAAATGATACGTTAATTTTAACAGGTCATTTAGATGTAGTTGATGTAGAGGAATTTGGACATTTAAAGTCTATTGCTTTTGATATAGAAGAATGTACAAAAAGAATTAATGAATTGAAACTAGATAAAAATACAATAAAAGATTTTGAATCTGGTGAGTGGATTTTTGGTCGAGGAACTGCAGATATGAAATGTGGTATTGCAACTGATATAGAGTTAATTAGAGAATTTAGCGAAAAGAGAGATTTCAAAGGTAACTTACTATTTTTAGCAGTACCGGGAGAAGAAAGTAATTCTGAAGGTATGATAGCAGCAGTGCCTTTTCTTTTAAATCTTCAGGAAGAGAAAGGCTATAATTATGTTGGTGCAATTGTATCTGAATGTAGTATACCTAAAAGTGAAGATGAAAAATTTAAAAGATTATATATGGGTAGTGTAGGTAAGATAATGCCTTTATTTTTTGCTGTGGGAAAAGAAACTCATGTTGGGGAATCTCTTAAAGGCTTAAATCCTAATACGTTAGTTTCAGAAATAAATAGACTTTTAGAAGGAAATCCTGACTTTTGTGATAAAAGTAAGGATACTACAACGCCACCACCTATGTGCTTAAAACAAACAGATTTAAAAGAATTATACTCAGTGCAAAGTCCCTTATATGCAGCAGCTTATTATAATGTATTGACTCTTACTATGTCAGAAGAAAAGCTTATGGATGATTTAAAAAGCTTAGCATCCACAGCATTTCAGAATGTAATTAGAAGTGTTAAGGAAAAAAGAGAAAAATTCATAGAAAAGTATTCAACTGAGAATCAGTACATTGAAGTTGAAGCTTGTGTTATGACTTATAAGGAATTATTGGTAGAAGTGAAAAATAAAAATAAAAACTTTCAAAATTATATAAAAGAAAAAGTGGAGATTTGGAAAAAAGAAAAAAAGGACAATCAAATTATAGCTATAAACATAGTAAAGGAAACCTATGAAAAATATGAAAATAAAAGGCCAATGATAATAATTTCATTTATTCCTCCATATTATCCTCACAAATATTTGGAGAATGTAAATGAAAAAAATAATAAATTTATAGATATTATAAATGAAACAATACAATATGCTGATGAAAAGTTCAATGAAAAAATTATTAAAGATGATTTTTTTATGGCTATATCTGACTTAAGTTATACAGGAATTGAAGGTGATGGAGATTTGAATAATCTAGCTTCAAACATTGTTGGTTATGATGTAAATTATACTTTGCCTTTAGAAAGTTTAAAAAAGCTTAATATTCCAGGAGTGGTCTTTGGTGGGGAAGGAAAGGATTTTCATAAATATAGTGAACGATTAAATGTTCCTTATTCATTAAACGTAGTACCTGAATTATATAAGCATATGATTTATTCTTTACTTAAATAAATAGTAAAAAGTGATGAGATTAATATGAACTGAGCCCCATTAGCTGGAGATTACTTTCTTTTGAAAAGTTATATATAAGCATAAGTTTAAGTAGGTTTGAGATGGAATGCAACTCCATCTCAATTTTAATTAATTAAATTTTTAGATTTTAAGAAGTCCTCTGCTACTTTTCTAGGGTCTTCGCCTTTATCTACTCTATAATTTAGTTTTTGCATATCTTCAGCCGTAACTTTTCCCGCCAAGTTTAGGAGCACAGACTTTATTTCAGGATATTTTTTCAATGAATCATCCCTTACTATAGGAACTGCATAATAAGGTGGAAATAATTTTTTATCATCTTTTAGAAGTTTTAGATTAAATTTTTGTAACAATCCATCTGTAGAAAATGCATCTGTAACTTGAGTCTCATTATTTTCCAGTGCAGTATATCGGAGTCCACCATCTATACCTTTTACATTTTTGAAATTTAAATTGTACAGTTTTTGTAATCCAAGATAACCATCCATTCTATTTGCAAATTCCATAGTGCATCCTAAATCAAAACTACTGCTAACTTTTGCTAAATCGGAAATAGTGTTTATATTATATTTATTTGCAAGATCTTGTTTCAGTGCTAATGCATAAGTATTATTAAAACCTAATGGTTTTAACCATTCTACATTATAATCCTTTTTAAAACCATCTTTAACTATATTGTAAACTTCATCTGGATCACTTATAGATTCTTTTTTCATTATATTTACGAGAGCCACACCTGTGTATTCTACGTATACGTCTATAGCTCCTGACTTTATAGAATTAAATACTACACTAGATCCACCTAAATTCATTTTTCGTTGAACTTTATAACTTGTTTTATTTTCTATTAAAGAAGCAACCATATTTCCTAATACTAGTTGTTCATTGTAGTTTTTAGAACCCACTACTATTGTTTTTTCATTTTTACCATAGCTCATAAAAATCCCAGTGGAAATAATTATAAGGATTAATAGTGACAATGCTTTTTTATGTTTTTTTACATTAAATAATAGTTTAGTTTTTCTAGCACTAGTATTTACAGAAGGTGTTTTTATTCCCTGAGGAATTACTATATTTTCTACTTTACCAATAATGTAATCTAAGAAAATAGCAAGTAAACAAGCCGGAATAGCACCAGCTAATATCATGTTGTTATTAACAGTTTGTACACCTGAAAAAACTAAATATCCCAGGCCTCCAGCACCTATAAAAGCGGCTATGGTCATAAGACCTACTGCTGTAACTGCAGATATTCTAATACCTGACATTATAATAGGCATAGCTAGTGGAAAACGAACTTTTAATAAAATTTGACCTGAGGTAAGTCCTATACCTTCAGCAGCCTCAATAGTAGCAGCATTTATATTGGTTAATCCTGTGAATGTGCTTTTTACAATAGGAAGAAGTGAATACATAACTACCATAGTGATTGCTGGTTTACTACCTATGCCAAGCAGCGGAATTAAAAATCCTAATAAAGCCAAACTTGGTACGGATTGAACTATATTTACTAAGCCGATAACAGGACCTGAGAGCCTATTAACTTTAACTATAAGGATACCTAAAGGTATGGCAATTAATACAGAAATTAAAACTGAGAATATAGTTAGTTCAACATGTTGTATAAACAAATGGAATATTTCAGACTGTCTACTTATTACGAAATCTATAAAAGAATTTAAACTATCCATTAAATATCTACCTCCATATCTATAAACTGATTACTTAATATAGACAAAAGGCTACTTTTGGTAATAAGACCTGATAGTTTTAAATCATTATCTATAACCGGAACAAAGCTTATATCTTCTTTTTTTATGATTTCTAATACATTTATTATAGAATCTTCTTTATTTACTGTTATAAGTTCCTTTTCCATTATATCTTTAAGCTTTTTAGTTTTATCTGAATTTAATCTAATTTGTTTTAAGGTAACAAGTCCACATAAAGTGTTAGCTTTATCTACAACAAGTAAACTATCTACATGATTAGATTTCATTATTTCAATTGCCTGTAGTATTGTTCGCTCTGCAACTGATTTTATAGGCATTTCTATCATAATATCTTTCGCCTTAATTAATTCAGGTTGATTCCATATTCTATTTTTACCTACAAAGTCTCTTACAAAGTCATTAATAGGATTTTTTAATATTTCTGTTGGAGTATCAAATTGAACTACACATCCATCCTCCATAATACAAATCCTATCTGCTAATTTTAGTGCTTCATCCATATCATGAGTTACAAATATTATGGTTTTCTTGAAATTTTGCTGTATATTAAAAATTTCATCTTGTAGTTGATTTTTTGTTATGGGATCTAAGGCACTGAAAGGCTCGTCCATTAATATTACTTCAGGATTCATTACAAGAGCCCTTGCTATACCAATTCTTTGCTGTTGACCGCCACTTAATTCATTAGGATATTTATTCATATAATCTTCAGGATTCATTCCTACTAAATTTAATAATTCTATGACTCTATCTTTTATTTTATCTTCTGACATCTTTTGTATAGATGGTATTAATCCAATATTTTCTGCTACAGTCATATGTGGAAGAAGTCCTGTTTGTTGTATAACATAACCCATATTTCTCCTAAGCTGTATAGTATCTTCAGTTTCAATTTTATTACCGTTAATTAAAATTTGTCCTGAAGTTGGAGTTATTAATTTATTAATCATTTTTAGTGTAGTAGTTTTTCCGCAACCACTAGGTCCAATAAAAATAATTAATTCACCTTTATTTATGGTAATATTCAAATTGTTCAATATAGTTTTACCATTTATAATTTTATTTACATTTTTAAATTCTATCAAATTTAACCCTCCATATTCTTTACAAAGTAACAACTTCATTATAACATCAAGTTGTTACTTTGTAAAGAACATGTTGTTGCACTAGTGAATGCTAATATAATAAAAATAAGGAGCTAATGATTAAAAGCTCCTTTTGTAAATAGAGTTAATTTTTAATATTTTGATGCAAATATATTTAAAAAATACACTTAATTTATAAAGTCAATACTTAATAGTATAGATAGAATTTGCTATACTATTTTTATACGATGTCTACCATGGATAATTAGGTTGGGTTATAAATTTAAATTGTAAAATAAAAAATGAAGACAAAAGGAGATAATATGTCAAAGATAAGTAGTAGGAATAATGATTTTTTAAATATTTATAGGGATAAGACCTCACCAAAAATATATTCGATACTGTTAAAATTAGTAAACGAACATAGAGAAAATTTAGCAAAAATAGTTGTGAAAGTAGATTATTTATTAGAATATTCAAGTACTTGCATAAAGCAAAAGGATTTTTCAGAGGCAAAAGAAACATTAAGTAAAGTAAAGACTAGGATAGATGAATTAAAACAACATGATGTTGATACAAGACATTTAGAATATTTGTATGAAGGTATAAAAGGAAAGTGTAAATTAAAATAAATATTGTTAATGTTCATCTTACTGTAATCGTGTTGTAACAATCTTGTCATAATAAAAAAGTATAATAAAACTAAAAAATGATAATAAACATCGGAGGAATTATACATGACAAGATTTTTGGATATTGGATTTGCAAAAATAAGTACAATTTTGGCTATAGTATTGAGCATTATTTACATTCTCAGAGTTGTTAACAAAAAATATTTCAATGGAGAAAATAGTTTATTGAAATTTATAAATATGGTTTTAAGAAAACATCATAAGCTAATAGGTATAATATTGATTATTACAGGATTAGTTCATGGAATATATTCATCAGAACCAGTACTTAGCCTTAATTTAGGTACTATTTGTTGGGTTTTAAGCATACTGCTAGGTGCAAGTTGGATGTTTAGAAAAAGCTTTAAAAAGAAAGTATGGATATATCACCACAGAGTGTTAACGGTAATATTCTTAATTTCGTTAGCTGCTCATATTGTACAAGTAAAGTATATAAGTTATAATGGCAACTTTAAGGAGCAACAAGGAATAGATAATAATATTACAGAACAGTACAAGGAACAAAATAGTTCTGGATCAAATAATAATTTAAGTAAAGCAAAATATAAAGATGGAACATATACGGGTGTAGGGAGAGGGTTTAAACCAGGATTGAAAGTGGAGGTTACAATTAAGAATAGTAAAATAACTGATATAATAATAGTGGATCATAATGAATCACTAGGATACTATGAAGTACCTTTTGAAGTAGTTCCCAAAGATATAATAAAAAAGCAATCTATTGATGTGGACACAGTATCTGGAGCTACTAGATCATCAAATGGTATTAAAGAAGCAGTGGAAGAAGCGCTTAAGAAGGCTATATAATTATATATAAAGAAAGGAGTTTTTATGAAATTTATTGGTTACAGAACCTTAAAAACAGGAATAGGTGCTTCAGCAGCAATGATTATTGCAAGTCAATTAGGTTTAGAATATGCTGTAGCTGCAGGAGTTATTACTATATTAAGTATACAAAATACAAAAAAGCAATCTTTTAAAATAGCTATTCAACGTATGGGAGCATGTATTTTGGCTTTATTTATTTCGTCTATTCTTTTTAAAACAATAGGTTATTATGCTATAACATTCGGTATATTTTTATTGATTTTTATTCCTGTAGTAGTTAAGTTTAATTTAGAACAAGGAATAGTGGTAAGTTCTGTGTTAGTAACACATTTATTAGTGCAAAAGTCTGTTAGTATGTTTTGGATTTGCAATGAGTTAGCACTTATGATGGTAGGTATTGGAACTGCATTAGTATTGAATTTTTATATGCCAAGCATTGAAAGGGAAATTAAGGAGGATCAAGTTTATATTGAAGAAAAGATGAGGGAAATTCTTCTGCAAATGGCAGCAGCATTGAAGGATAATTGTGTATTAATAAAAGATGATCATATTCTTAATGAACTTGAAAATAGACTACAAATGGGAAGGCGTAGGTCATATAAAAATTTAAATAATTATTTGCTTTTAAATGTAAGTTATTATGTACAATACATGGAGATGAGAACACAACAATTTGAAAGTATAAAAAGAATGAAACAACATTTTCAAAGGTTTTTCATGGCGTATCATCAGGCAATTATGATAGGGAAATTTACAGAACGAGTTGCTAATTCGATATATGAGCAAAATACAGTAGAACATTTGATTAATGAATTAAATTTATTGAGAGAGAGTTTTAAAAAAATGCCTCTTCCTTTAACAAGAGGAGAATTTGAGAATAGAGCAATGCTTTTTCAATTTTTAAATGATATGGAGGAATTTTTAATAATTAAAAATGAATTTAAACAAAATATTACAATGAAATAGAATAAATTTGAAAAATTAAAAAACATTTAGTTTTATTAAATAAATTTTAGATTATTTAGAAAATTCAAAAGAGAAAACAACCTGAAACCGTTTAGAAATTAATATAAATAATTGTTGCATTTAAATTAGTATGTGATATAATAAAAATTAGATAATTCAGTTAAAGAGAATTTTAAAAAGTAAATGTTTCTGAGATATTTGTAAACTTTAATTTTGAAACTACATTATTTTAAAGGGAGCACGATATTTAGGTATAGAATTGACAAATAAGACCAACTAAATTTATAGCTTTGGCAATTTCAATGAAGTATCTGTGAGAGCACCCACCTGTCATAAAGATAGGTGTCAAAATTAGAGCAACGGTATTTTGGAATTATAAATTTGGATATTATGCTGAATTAAGCATTACAATAATAGGAGGTAAATATACCTCCTATTTTATTTTTGAATAATATTTGTAAAGCAATATTTAGATAAAACATGGGAAAAAATTAAATTTTTCTGCAATAGTATTTTTTATTCTTAATAATTTTATTTAAGGTTTCAGCTAGAATGTCCACTTCTTCACGGGTATTATAAAGTGAAAAACTAAGTCTTACAATGCCTGGACGTCTTTCAGTAGGGTTGAGCTTATAATATTCTATTTCTTTATGAGGAACCTTTAATAGTCTTTGAACATAAGGTTGAGCACAAAAACAGCCACTTCTTACTGCAATTCCTGAAATTTCTGATAGTAGTTCTGCTGTAGTTTCGTGATGAATGTCCTTTATATTAAAGGGCAGTATAGCTACTTTATTACATTTAGGATTAATGTCACAGTATATTTTAATATCCGGAAGTTTAATCAGTTTGCTTAAAGCATAATTATATATATCCATTTCATATTCATCTACATTTTTCATTTCTAATTGTTGCAGCTTCTTTATAGAAGACACTAATGCCACAACTCCCATTACATTTGGGGTGCCAGCTTCATTCTTGTCTGGTGGATCCTCCCATATTACAGAGTCGTCTGTTACAAGTTTTACTGTTCCACCACCACAATAATCTGGCTCAGCCTTTAAAAATGTTTTTTTAGGTCCTATTAAAACACCTGTACCAAAAGGTGCATACATTTTGTGAGCTGAAAATGCCAGGTAATCAATGCATTCGTCTTTCTTAGATCTTTCCATATATATAGGGTAGTGTGGTACAAGTTGGGCACCATCCACCAATATTTTAGCATGAAAACTGTGTACAATTTTAGCTATTTCATATATTGGATTTTTATATCCTGTAACATTAGAAGCGCCTGTAACACATACTAGTTTAACTTTTCCTTCATATTTTCTCAACTTAGTTTCTAAGTCATCTATTTTTAGTTTCCCAAGCTCATCAACTTCAACATAGTCAACTTTAAAGTTTTTTCTCCAAGGTAAATCATTAGAATGATGTTCCATTCTTGTAGTTAAAATAATGGAATTTTTATACAAATCATAAAAAGTGTAAGAGAGTTTGTTAATAGCTTCTGTAGCGTTTTTTACATATATTACAGTATTTTTTTTGTAATCGCAATGTACAAAACTGCATATGATTTTTCTGGAAAGTTCATAAATTTCAGAGGAAATTTTAGACTTGAAACCAACTCCTCTATGAATTGAAGAATAGTACTGAGAAAAATCATTTACTTGATTTAAAACATAGTTAAAAGGTGGTGTAGTAGCAGCATTGTCAAAGTTTATTGCAGTTACAAAGTTTCCATTTTTTACAGGTATTTTAGCGTTTACACCTGCTATAAGAGATCTGTATTTGTAATCTGTTTCATCATAAAACATGTTAAATCACTTCCTATTAATTCAATATAATATGAAGTTATTATGGTTTTCTACTAAGGAAAGCCATACTAAGTTGTATAATTAATTTTGTTTATCTTATGCATAATCACAGCTTATTGCTACATTAAAAATATTTATTTGACTTACTTAATAATGTATATTAAAATAAATTAGAATTAAAAAAATTAATAGAGACAGTTCGTAACCATCCTGTCTATAAACAAAACTAGGATAAACTACCGTTTTAGGTAGTCTTTGTTTGTAGGGCAGCTATGCCTTTTTTTTATGCGTTTTTTATTAATATGAGGAGAATTTAATATGAAAAAAATAGGATTAACTACTACAGTACCAATAGAAATTCTTTTAGCAGCAGGATATACTCCTGTAGATTTAAATAATATTTTTATAACTTCTGAAAATCACATGAGATATATAGATATTGCAGAACAAGATGGATTTCCAAGGAGTCTTTGTACTTGGATAAAAGGAATATATGGAGTATGCATAGATAACAACATTAAAGAAATAGTTGGAGTTGTAGAAGGGGATTGTTCCAATACAAAAGCACTTATAGAGGTGTTAAATTTAAGAGGAATTAAAGTACATCCTTTTTCATTTCCTCATAGCCATAAGCAGAAAGATGTAGAAAAAGAAATAAAAAAATTTATGAACATTTTTAAGGTGGATATTGAACAGGTTGAGATGACTAGAAAAAAGTTAAATGAAATTAGAGGTTTAGCTAAAGAATTGGATGAATTAACATATATTTATGATAAAGTTAATGGTTTTGAAAATCATTTGTATCAAGTAAGTTTAAGTGATTTTAATGGAGATATTAATATTTTTGAAAATGAACTTAGAAGTGTTATATCTAATGTAAAAGAAAGAACTCCTATTAAAAAGAAGCTTAGATTAGGGTATGTAGGAGTGCCTCCTATGACTGGAGATATATACGGATTTGTAGAAAATTTCAATGCACATTTTGTATACAATGAAGTTCAAAGGGAGTTTGCGTTTCCAAGAGCATATAAGGCGTTAAATATATATGAACAATATTATGATTATACCTATCCTTATGATACAAATTTTAGAATTAAGGAATTAAAGAAGCAAATTAAAGAGAGAAGACTAGATGGGATAGTACATTATACTCAAGCTTTTTGTTATAGAGCTGTTGAGGATATAGTTTTAAAAAATCAGTTAGATATTCCTATATTAAATATTGAAGGGGATAAGTTAAATTCATTAGATGCTAGAAGTAAACTTAGAATAGAAGCTTTCCTTGATATGTTAATAGATCTTAAGGAGGAAGCACAATGCGAGCGTTAGGTATAGATCTTGGTAGTAGAGAAGTAAAGATTTCAGTAATGGAAGACAATAGCATTGTAAAAAATATAAAAATAAGCACAATGTGTTTTTATAAAGATTACTGCAGTTATGATCGAAAACTTATAGTGGATTTAAATAAACTTAATATAGGAACAATAGATAGAGCAGTGTCTACAGGCTATGGAAGAAATAATACAAATCTTAACACATTTACGCCAATAAATGAAATTAAAGCTCATGTTTATGGGGGATTTTATCAAACATCATTAAGAGATTTTATACTTTTAGATGTAGGTGGTCAGGATGTGAAAGTGGTTAAAGTTGAAAAAGGAATCACTACAGATTTAGAGCTTAATGAAAAATGTGCTGCTTCTTGTGGAAGATATTTAGAAAATATGGCAAATGTGCTTGAACTATCTGTTGATGAAATGAGTAAATATTATGAAAACCCGGTTGAATTAAATTCAACTTGTGCAGTGTTTTCTGAATCAGAGTTAATAGGGAAAATAGCAGAGGGTATAAGAATAGAAAGATTATGTGCAGGAGTTAACTATTCTTTATATAAAAGACTGCGCCCACTTTTGAGCAAGTTTAAAGGTAGAAAATTAGTTTTAACTGGTGGAGTTGCTAATAATGTATCTATAAGAAAATATTTAAAAAAAGATTATGAAGAAATAGTATGTATTGAGAATCCACAGTTTAATGGAGCTATAGGATGTTGTTATTATGGAAGTAAGTTTTTAAAGTGATATTTTGGAGGAATATAAATGTATAGTTTAAAGGTGGAACACAGTTTTGACAGTGCCCATTTTCTTGCTGGATATGCAGGAAAGTGTGGAAATATTCATGGTCATAGATGGAGAGTAGAAATTCAAGTTCAGTCAGAAACTTTAGTGCAAGGTGGACAAATTGATGGAATGGTAGTAGATTTTGGTGATTTAAAAAAAGATGCTAAAAACATAATAGATTTTTATGACCATGCATTGATTATACAGGAAGGAACCATGAGAGAAGAAACATTGAAATGCTTATTGGAAGATGGATTTAACATTGTTCAGGTTGAATTTAGACCAACAGCAGAAAATTTTGCTAGATTCTTCTTTAATCATATGAAAGAAAAGGGATATAACGTAAAAAGTGCTGTTGTGTATGAAACTCCTAATAATAGTGCTAGTTACGAATAAATGAGGTGGAAATTATGGAATTTAAGGTAGTTGAAAAGTTTATAAGTGTTAATGGGGAAGGTCCTTTGTCTGGTCAGTTAGCTGTATTTATAAGATTTGCAGGTTGTAATTTAAATTGCAGTTACTGTGACACAGGGTGGGCCAATGAAAGGGATGTAGCTTATGAACTACTTACAGCTGAAAACATATATGAATATATAAGGTCAACAAATATTAGAAATGTAACTTTAACTGGCGGAGAACCTCTAATGCAGAGTGGTGTTGATGAATTGTTAGAATTACTTAGTAAAGATAAAAAGTTATCTGTGGAAATAGAAACTAATGGAAGTATACTTATAGATAAATTTATTTTAACTTACAATCTACCAAGTTTTACTATGGATTATAAGCTTCCATCAAGCAATATGGAGCATAATATGGTTATAGATAATTTTAAGTATTTAACAAAAAAAGATACAGTTAAATTTGTAGTAGGAAGTATTGAAGATTTAAAGAAGGCTAAAAATATAATAGATAAGTATGATTTAGTAGAAAAAACTAGAATATATATTAGTCCTGTGTTTGAAAAGATTTCTATGGATAAAATTGTAGAGTTTATGCAACAGAATAAAATGAATGGGGTTAATTTGCAGATACAACTTCATAAGATTATATGGGATCCAAATAAAAGAGGGGTATAGATATTGTGAAGACTAATTTAGAAGAAAGGAAGTGAAAGTTTAGTGGGCTTGTATACTTGTTATACACAATATCACTAAGCATAAGTTATGAATAAAGAAAAGGTAGTAGTAGTATTTAGTGGAGGACAAGACAGTACAACTTGTTTGTTTTGGGCTAAAAAAAGATTTAAGGAAGTTATAGCAGTATCTTTTGATTATAATCAAAAACATAAATTAGAATTAGAATGTGCAAAAAATATTTGTAAAAAACATAATGTAGAGCATCATATTTTAGATTTAAGTCTATTAAATCAACTAGCACTAAATTCATTAACGAGACGGGATATAGAAGTTGATAAAGAAACTGAACAAGGTAAAGTGCCTAATTCCTTTGTTGATGGAAGAAATATGTTATTCCTAACCTTTGTTGGGGTATTTGCAAAACAAAGAGATATAAATCATATTATAACAGGAGTATCTCAAAGCGATTTTAGTGGCTATCCAGATTGTAGGGATGTATTCATAAAGTCTTTAAATGTAACTTTAAGTTTAGCTATGGACTATGAGTTTCACATCCACACGCCTTTAATGTGGATTAATAAGGCAGAAACTTGGAAAATGGCTTATGATTTAGGTGTGCTTAACATAGTTAAAGAAGAAACTTTAACTTGTTATAATGGAATTAAAGGTAACGGATGTGGAGAATGTCCAGCTTGTAAGTTAAGAAAAAATGGTTATTTAGAGTTTAGGCATATGTATCTATAGAAAATTTCAAAAATAAATATAATACTGATTATAAGCACCTAAGATTAAGAATCTTAGGTGTTTAGTTTTCAGGTGCTATATAACCTTATCTGATATAGAAAGTATGAAATTGGTTATTATATAAATTCCGTTAAAAATTGATTCATCAGAAGCATCAAAGTTTGTAGAATGCAGAGGATGAACGCCCTTATTTTTATCAGCAATACCAAGTCTAAAATGCACAGAAGGAACTTTTTGTGCGAAATATGCAAAATCTTCAGAAGCAAAGGTTTTTTCAAGTGGTAGAACATTAGATTCTCCAATTAGTGCTTTAGTAATTTGGGTAAATCTTTTAGTAAGTAAGTCATCATTTATTAAAGGAGGATATTGAAAATTATATGTTGTATTAGCGGTACATTTATACTTTTCTGCACATAAAGATGCGCTTTTTAATATGTCCTCATGTATTTTATGTCTAAGGTTATTATCAAAAGTTCTAACAGTCCCTAACACTTTACATTCATCAGATATTACATTTGCGGCACTCCCACATTGTATTGAGGAAAAAGTAATTACATGGGAATTTAAAGGATTATTTTCTACTCTAGATTTTATATTCATAGTTTGAATAAAGTCCATTGCAGGATACATTGGGTTTTTGCAAATGTGGGGCATTGCGGCATGACCGCCGATACCTTGGAAGTCTATATAAAAGTCATCTACTGAGGCCATAGAAGCGCCGGTTGATACTTCTATTGTACCTACATTTACATTAGGCCATACATGAAACCCTATCATATATTTAACCTGTGGATTTTCAAGAACACCTGCTTCTATCATTGGTGCAGCACCGCCTTCTACTTCTTCAGCAGGTTGAAAGATAAACTTTACACATTTATCAAATCCTGATTTTTTAAGTACTGAGGCAACGCCTAATACAATAGCCATATGATAGTCGTGACCACAGGCATGGGAAACACCATTTACAGGTAAAGCATCCATATCAGCTCTAATTGCGATGCAATGATTTTCATGATTCAAAGTGGCAACAACTCCAGTTTTGGCGAGTGATTTAGTGTCAATAGCTAAATCTTTAAAAAAATCAAGAATAATGTTTTGTGTATTATACTCTTGAAAAGCTAGTTCAGCATTAAGATGTAGATTATTTTTAAGTTCTTTTATTGGTTTTATATTTTCTTGTATTAACTTTTTAATATTCAAATTTCCACCACCCTATAAAGAGATATAATAGTTTTAACATTATTTGAAAAAAAGTTAGATATTAGGCATCTTTAAAGAATAACTAAGCAGTATTCTGGTCTATTTTGTGTTATTTTCTTTCAGATGCATTAATTTCAATCATTACTGATTGGAGAATATTAAGTGCTTCATCAATTTCTGTTTTTGAAACATTAAGTGGAGGCAGTAATCTAACAACATTAGCTCCAGCAGTTACTACAAGAAGACCCTTTTTAAAGCATAAATTAACAAATTCTTTTGTATCTATTTTCAAGCTTATCCCAATTAGTAATCCCATACCTTTTATTTCATCTATAACTCCATAGTTGTTTTTTAATTCAAGCAATTTTTCTTGTAGATATATGCTCTTTTCTTCTATTTTATCAATAACTCCGCCTTGGGTTAATTCAGTTACAACTGCTAGGGAAACAGCACATCCAAGTGGATTTCCACCAAAGGTACTCCCGTGATCACCAGGTATGAAACCAATAGAGGCTTTTTCATTAGCGACTATGGCACCTATTGGGAAGCCGCCACCTAAAGCTTTAGCTATACAGATTACATCAGGAATAACCCCGAATTTTTTATAAGCAAAGAGACTACCAAGTCTACCCATGCCACATTGTATTTCGTCAAATATTAGTAGGGCGTCATATTTATCACACAATTTTCTAGCTTCTTCAAGATATTCTGTATTAGCAATATTAATGCCACCTTCACCTTGAATTGGTTCTATGATTATGCCACATACATTTTCATTGAATTTTTCATTTAAGTCTTCAATATTATTAAACTTAACTTTCTTTACCCCACTAATTAAAGGTAAAAAGTCCTTTTGATATTTATCCTGTCCAGTGACTGTAAGGGCACCCATTGTTCTTCCATGAAAAGAGTTATCCATATATAGCAGCACATTCTTATTGTCATTTCCTTTTAATTTTCCATATTTTCTCGCTAGTTTTAGAGCGCTTTCCACTGCTTCAGTACCGCTGTTGCAAAAGAATACTTTGTCATGATCACAATTATTTATTAGTTTCTCTGCAAGGAGAATATTTTTACTATTCCAATAGTAGTTTGATACATGAATTAATTTGCTACTTTGTTCTGTTATTGCATCAACTATTATAGGATGACAATGTCCTAAGCAATTCACTGCTACTCCAGATACGAAATCTATATATTCATTTCCATTTGTATCATAGAGTTTACTTCCAATACCTTTTTCAAAAGTAACCTCAAATCTTCCGTAGGTATTCATTAAATTATTTTTTGACATTTGTTTACTCCTCTCGTGGTTATAATTTTGGTTCCACAGCTAGTGGTTATATTTAATAGCAAGCTATGCTTTTTTCTTCCATCTACTAAGTGAACGTTTTTGGTTCCTTTATTAATTGCATCAATGCAGCACTCCATTTTTGGAATCATGCCGCCACTAATGATTCCTGAATCTATATACTGTTTAATTTCATCCAGAGTTATGGATGATAATAAAGTTGAAGGACAATTTATATCTTTATATACTCCTTTTATATCAGTCATAATTAATAATTTTTCAGCTTTTAATGCACCACTGATAAAGGCTGCGGCATAATCTGCATTAATGTTATAGCTATTACCATCTATATCACAACCTATAGGTGATATAACAGGTATGTAATTATTATTAAGTAGATTTAGTAATACTTTTTTATTAACATCTACTACTTCTCCAACAAAGCCTAAATCTAAAATACTACCATTTTCATAGACAAATTTCTTTTTAGCTTTAATTAAGTTACTATCTTTTCCGCTTATACCAATAGCGTTTAGGCCTTTCCTACTTAAGCTGGATGAAAGTTTTTTATTTACATTTCCTGATAGTACCATCTCTACAATGTCCATAGTAGCACTGTCTGTAACTCTCAAGCCTTTTATAAATTTGCTGGAAACTCCAGTTTTTCCAAGCCATTTGGAAATTTCAGGACCACCACCATGTATTATAACTACTTTAATTCCTACATTTGTTAGGAATAGCAGATCTTCAATAAAAGCATTTTGAGATAGTTCATTATCCATTATGCTTCCACCATATTTTATGACAAAAGTCTTTCCTTTAAACTTATTAATTTTTAAAAAGGCTTCTATTTTTAAATCTGTATCTTTATTATCCACCGTAATCTCCCCCCTTGTCATGGAATATATGAATAATTATACTTTAAGATTTATAAATATACAAGAAGTTATTGATTTTTTTTTGTTTTTGTTGCATAATAAATTTAGATTATAAATAAAAAATAGTTGAGGTGATACTATGATTAGAGCAGGAATAATAGGGGCTACAGGGTATGCTGGCGAGCAATTGGTATGGATTTTACACAACCATTTAAAAGTAAATATAGAATTTTATCATTCTCATAGTTATGCAAATATTAACTTTAATGAAATTTATAATAACTATTATGGGTTTATAGAAGATGCTTGCGCCTCTATGGAAGAGGCATTAAGTAGATTGGCTGAATTAGACATACTATTTATTGCATTGCCACATGGAAAAGCTTTTGACATAACTGAAAAAGCATTAAAATTAGGGGTAAAAGTAATAGATTTAGGTGCAGACTTTAGATTGAATTCAGAACAGGTATATAAGGAGTGGTATGGTATTAAGCACCAATGCCCTGAACTTCTGGGGAGCGTAGTTTATGGTCTTACAGAACTAAATAGAGAACAGATAAAACAGAGCAATTTAATAGCTAATCCAGGGTGCTATCCTACAGCAACTATATTAGGGGTGATGCCTCTTTTAAAGAATAAGTTAATAGATATAGATTCTATTATTATTGATGCTAAATCAGGAGTATCAGGTTCTGGTAGGGCTGCCAACATTAGTTCTATTTTTGCTGAGTGTAATGAATCTATAAAGGCTTATGGTGTTGGAAATCATAGACATACTCCAGAAATTGAGCAAGAGTTTAGTAATATTTCAGGAGAAAATATAGTGATATCTTTTACTCCTCACTTAATACCAATGAATCGAGGAATTTTATCAACTTGTTATAGTTCTTTGAAAGTGGATTTAACTACCCAGCAACTTGTTGATGTGTATAAAGATTTCTACAAAGATGATTATTTTATTAAAATAATTAACGGACTACCTGAAACAAGGTGGGTAAGAGGATCTAATCTATGTCATATTGGAATAAAGGTAGATAAACGTACGAAAAGAGTAATTGTAATAGCTGCCATAGACAATTTAATAAAGGGGTCGGCTGGTCAAGCAGTTCAGAATATGAATATTATGTTTGGATTAGAAGAAAGTACTGGATTAGAATTTTTACCAATGGCACCATAAGTCATATAATTCTATGTTATGGTTGCTAAAATTTAAATGACTCTTATTTAAAGAATAATGTTATATTGGAGGTAGATTAATGGAAAAAATGGACTTTGTAGTTAGAAGGGCTGCTTATGGGGATATATGTAAAATACAGGAAATAACAAGGGAAGCTTTTAAAATGTATGCTAAAGATGCGGGGATTACAGGAGAAATTATTGCTCTTGAAGAAACATATGAGGATATAAAGAATGATATAGAAACTAAAGAGTTTTTTGTAGCTCTTTTGAATGGTTTAGTTGTGGGAAGTGTGAGAGTTGAAATAGAACCTGATAAAACTGCTTATCTAAGTAGATTTAGTGTTGGAGCTGTTTATCAAAACAATGGTGTTGGAAAAGTATTAATGAATGCAGTGGATAATGCTATGATAGAACTAGGTAGTAAGAAACTATATCTTCACACTGCATCTAGAATGTTGGCACTTGTTAGGTTTTATTATGGAATAGGCTTTTATATTGAATCAACTACTAATGATCTAGGCTATATTAGGGCGTTGCTTTGTAAGGAATATCACACTGAAAAAATGGAAAGTTCTTCAGATGCTCTTTACGAAAATAGTATAGTTATATGATAAAAATTAAAATGCATTAAGCAAATTATATTTACATGAAATAATAAATTAAGTAAAATAGAGTTAATAGATTATGTTTTACAAATTATGATCTTAGCTAAATAAAGACTAAAGTAAAGGGGCAGTACAAAGTGACAGTTAGCTACCAGATAAAAGAAAAGACAAAAAAGAAGGTGAATTTAAAAAAATATATGAATATAGCATTAATCTTCATTATAAGTGTAAGTATATTACTTGAAGTTTTCTCAGCTCATATTGTGATGAAATTTAGTCATCCTAAAGCATCTAAAGTCAATTTAAATTTTAAGGAGTATGGATTAAACAATTATGAAGAAATAAATTTTAATAGTGCTAAGGGAGATACAAAGTTAAAGGGATATCTTATAAAAAAAGATAATAGTAAAAAAACAATTATAATATGTCATGGCTATGGAGATAACAAATTTATGGATGGAGGTAAAAGTTCTTCTGTAAATGTAGACCATTTAAAGTTATCCAAAGTATTTCTGCAACAAGGATATAACACTGTTATATTTGATTTTAGAGGACATGGGGAAAATATAGGCAAAAATGCTGTTACTATAGGTTTTAATGAACAGCAGGATCTTTTAGGCGCAATAAGTTTTGTAAAGTCTAAAGGAATAGGAGAAAAAATAGGTCTTATAGGATTTTCTATGGGAGCGGCTACGTCGTTAAGTGTTTTGGACAAGACTAAGGATGTAAGCTTTGCTATTGCAGATTCTCCATTTAGCGATTTAAAAGATTATTTAAAAAGTAATATGGCACATTGGACAGGGTTACCTAATTTTCCTTTTGCAGCTATGGCTATTATGAATTTTAAATTAATCTATGGTGTGAATTATAAAACTGTAAGTCCTATGAATAGCATAGCTAAAACAGATATACCTATTTTAATAGTTCATGGAAAGAAAGACCCAACTATTCCATACACTGAAAGTGTGCGAATGGAAAAAGAATTTAAAAATAAAAAAAGCGAGTTAATTTTATTTGATAATTCCATACACATAGGATCATATTCCCTTTATGGTAAAAAGTATGAAAACACTTTAATAAAATTTTTAACATCTATCTAATTATGTGTTAGGCATATGAAAGAAAATAACAAGTCAAAGATGGTTTCTAAAAATATGAGAAATAAATTTAAAAAAGAATTAACCTTATTTAAGTGAAAGTTTGGACTCATTTAAATAAGGTTAATTCTTTTTTAGTATAAATTATAAAATTTTGAGAAAAATTTATTTAATCTATTGAATTTTTAAAAATAAATTGATATAATAACATTAAAATATTTTAATGATTTAGCATGATAAACTGGTAACGTGATAAAACAAGGGGTGAAATGTATGACAAATTGGAAAAGATATATACCGGAAGGAACTAAGGATACCTTATTTGAAGAATGTATAAGGAAAATTAAAATAGAAAATATACTAAAAGAAACTTATATATACAGTGGCTTTTTAGAAATTAAGTCTCCTACTCTTGAGTTTTATGATGTGTTCAGTGGAGAAAATTCTACATTATCTCAAGAAAAAATGTATAAGCTATTTGATAACCAAGGAAGAATACTTGTGCTTAGACCGGATATGACTACTCCCATAGCTAGAATAGCAGCTACGAAATTAAAAGAAGCTCCACACCCATTAAGACTATGTTATACATCAAATGTATATAGAGTAAACGAAAGTCTAAATGGAAAAAATAGTGAAATTACACAAGCTGGTATTGAAATTATAGGAATTAAAAGTTTAAAGGCTGACGGGGAAGCTATAATTACAGGCATAACATCCTTAATAAATTGTGGCTTAAGAAATTTTAAAATAGAGATTGGACATGCTGAATTTTTTAAAGCGGTAATAGATGATATACACATAGCTGATGAAGAAAAAGAAAAGCTTAGATTGTATATAGAAAATAAAAACTTTGCAGCACTAGAAGAATTTTTAGAAAAAAATAAAAATACAGCAGATGAAGATACATTAAAAGTTCTGAGAGAACTACCAAGGTTGTTTGGAAATATGAACGTATTAGATAGAGTAAGTACTTTAACAAATAATCAAAAGGTATTAGATGCTGTAGAGGATATAAGAACTGTATACCAAATAATAAAGGACGCAGAATTAGGAGATTATGTATCTGTAGACTTAGGAATGGTGCATCATTTGCATTATTATACAGGTATAATTTTTAGAGGATACGCAGAAGGGGCAGGAGGAAATATATTAAGTGGAGGAAGATATGATAATTTAATAAAACACTTTGGGGATCAGCAAGAAGCTACTGGTTTTGCGGTAAATGTAGATAGCATCATAAGAGTTTTAGAAAATTATGGAGCATTAAAGGAAAATAAAATACAAAAGGTTCTTGTTTATTATAGAAGTGAGGACTTTAAAAAGGCATATGATAAGGCTATAGAGCTTAGAAAAAATAATGTTATAGCAGAACTAAGTTTCTTTCATTCTGAAAAAGATGCGTTGAAATATGCAGAAAATAAAGGCATGGAATTATTTAAAATAGAGTAGAAAATATAGTATTAAAGGATAGAGGATGGCGGAATATGGTGAATAGAAAAACAGTAAAAATAGCTTTAACAAAAGGTAGAATCGAAAAACATGCTGTAGATATATTTCATAATGCAGGTATAGATTGTAGTGAATTAATGAATAAAGGAAGAAAATTAATATTTCACAATGAAAATTTTAACATAGATTTTGTTTTAGCAAAAGCACCAGATGTATTAACCTATGTGGAACATGGGGTCGTAGACATTGGAATAGTAGGAAAGGATACACTATTGGAACAAAATAAAAACTTTTATGAGGTTTTAGATTTGAAGTTTGGTAAATGCAAGTTTGCGGTGGCAGGACCTAAAGATTCAAATTTTTATGAAGGGTATAATACAAAGAAAATAGCTACAAAGTATCCTAATGTGGCTAGAAACTTTTTTAGAAATATAGGTCAAGATGTAGAAATTATAAAGATAGAAGGATCTGTAGAATTGGCCCCTATATTGGGTCTAGCAGATGCTATAGTTGATATAGTAGAAACAGGTAATACTTTAAAGGAAAATGGTTTAGTTGTATATGAAGATATATGTAGTATTAGCTCTAGACTCATAGTAAATATAGCTAGTATGAAAATGAAAAAGGATGAAATAGAAGAAATAATAGGAATGGTTGAGCAATGACAATAAAGTAAGGATGGAGGAAAATGTTATGGAAAATAATATTATAAATTTAATATATGGAAATACACAACAAGGAGAAGATTATTTAAAAAAGTTGAAAAATAGAGAGGAAGGAGTTCAAAAAGATATAATTATTCAGGTGAAAAAAATATTGGAGGATGTAAAAGAAAAAGGAGATCAATCTCTAGTGAATTATACTAATGAGTTTGATAGTAAAAATATAAATAAAGAGAATATTTTTGTAACTAAAGAAGAGATAGAGAATGCTTATGAAAAAGTAGAAAATGAATTTATAGACGCTATAAAGTTGGCAGCAGATAATATAAATTTTTTTCATGAAAAGCAAAAAAGAAACTCTTGGATGGTTACAAAAGAACAGGGAGTTATATTAGGTCAACAGATAAGATCATTAGACAAAGTGGGTATATATGTTCCAGGAGGCACTGCAGCCTATCCTTCGTCAGTACTCATGAATGCAATTCCTGCTAAAGTTGCTGGGGTCAATAGCTTAACTATGGTGACACCACCTTCGAAAGATGGAAGCATTAATCCTAATATATTGGTAGCAGCAGATATAGCAGGAGTAGATAAAATTTATAAAGTAGGAGGAGCTCAAGCTATAGCAGCTTTAGCTTTTGGAACAGAACTTATAGAGAAAGTAGATAAGATAGTGGGACCAGGAAATATATATGTAGCTATGGCAAAAAAGAGTGTTTATGGATATGTAGATATAGATATGATAGCAGGGCCTAGTGAAATTTTAGTTATAGCAGATGAAACGGCTAATGCAAAATATGTAGCAGCAGATTTAATGTCTCAAGCAGAGCATGATAAATTAGCGTCATCTATACTTATAACAACTTCTGAAGAACTAGCGGAAAAGGTAAAAGAGGAATTAGAAACGCAGGTAAAAAATTTAAGTCGTAAGGATATAATATTAGATTCCTTAAAAAATTATGGGGTTATTATAATAGTAAAAACTATAGAAGAAGCTGTTAATATGGCAAATAATATAGCTCCAGAACATTTGCAATTATGTGTAGAAAATTCATTTTCAATTTTAGGGGATATAAAAAATGCAGGTTCCATATTTTTAGGGCCTTTTGCACCAGAACCATTAGGTGATTATATAGCTGGACCTAATCATGTGCTGCCCACTAGTGGAACTGCAAAATTTTTCTCGCCACTTTCAGTAGATGATTTTATAAAAAAATCAAGCTTTATACACTATTCAAAACAAGCATTTTTAGACGTGGGAGATGCAATTATAAAGATTGCAGAAACAGAAGGGCTTACAGCTCATGCAAACTCAATAAAAGTAAGAATGAAATAGTCTAATTGATAATTTACAGAGAACGTATTTACAACGAGAATATTTCCTGTGAAATTCAAATATAATAAGAAAATTCTAAAGAATAATAAGACTTAAAAAGGATAGGTGGGGGCTATGATAGAAAAACTTTTTAAAGAAAATCTTAAAAAATTCAAACCATATGTAGTATCAAAAACTAAATATGAAATAAAATTAGATGCTAATGAAAGCTTTTTAACATTAAAAGAAAAAACTATGGAAAAAATTTTAAATAAAATAAAAAACATTGATTTTAATAGATATCCAGATGCAGATTCTGAGAAAGTGCGTAGATTATATGGAGAATACGCAGGCGTAAATATTGAAAATATGATAGCAGGAAATGGATCTGATGAACTTATACAGATAATAGTATCAGCTTTAGTGGATAAAGATGAAAAAATAATGATGTTGAATCCTGATTTTTCAATGTATAAAAATTATACGGAAATAGTAGGGGGGAAAGCCTTAGTTTATGAATTAAATGATGAATTTAATTTAGATGTAGATAAAATTATTAAAAACGCCAATGAAGAAAATGTAAAAGTACTTTTTATATCTAATCCCAATAATCCAACAGGTAAAATTATAAAAAGAGATGATATATTAAAAATATTAGAAGAATGCAAATGTGTAGTAGTAATAGATGAGGCTTATTTTGAATTTTATGGCGAAACTGTTGTAGATAAAATAAATGAGTATAGAAATTTAATAGTTTTAAGAACTTGCTCTAAAGCGATGGCTATGGCAGCTATAAGATTAGGATTTCTTATAGCAAATAAATGTGTTTTAAGTGAAATTAAAAAAGTAAAACCACCCTTTAATGTAAATTCTGTGACTCAAGCTATTGGGGAAGCAATATTAGAAGATAAGGAAGTTATAAAAAAATCTATAGATAACATAATAGAAGAAAGAGAATTTTTGACAAATGGATTAAAAAAAATAGAAAGTATAAATATGTATCCCACTTATGCAAACTTTATACTTATAAAATTTAATAATGCAAAAAAAGTATATGAGATCTTATTAGAAAAAGGCATAATTGTAAGAAATTTTGGTGATGGAAGGCTTAAAAATTGTCTAAGAATAACTGTGGGAAGTAGAAAAGAAAATGAAAAGCTTATTGATATATTAAATGAAATTTTATAAAAAAGAGGTGTTTATATGAGGGAAGCGCAGATTACTAGAAAAACTTCAGAAACAGAAGTTAATATAAAAATTAATTTAGATGGATGCGGAACATATGATGTAGATACAGGAATAGGTTTTTTTGATCATATGTTGTGTCTTATGGCAAAACATGGGTTAATAGATTTGCAGGTAAAAGCAAAAGGAGATCTTTATGTAGACCCTCATCATACTGTTGAAGATATAGGAATAACTCTTGGAAAATGTATAGAGAAGGCATTAGAAGACAAAACTTGTATGAAAAGATATGGAACTGTGTTTTTACCTATGGATGAAGCGTTAGCTATGATTTCTATGGATATAAGTGGAAGACCATACATAGTTTTTGATGCTGAATTTAATTCGCAAAGGGTTGGGGAAATGGATACAGAGTTAGTAGAAGAATTTTTCAGAGCTGTAGCTTTTAATGCAGGTATAACTCTTCATGTAAAGATACTTTACGGTAAAAATACTCATCATATGATAGAGGCTTTATTTAAAGCTTTTGGAAAAGCTTTAAAAGAGGCAACTACAAAGGACAACAGAATAAATGGAATTATGTCTACTAAAGGAAGTTTATAACACAGAATATATGATAAATAATCAATAGATACTTGATACTCTATCATATAGAAAAAAAGGGGTGACAATGTTGATTTCAATTATAGATTATGGCATGGGAAACTTAAGAAGCGTAGAAAAAGCTTTAGAGTATATAGGAGAAAAATCAGTAATAACTTCAGATAAAGAAAAGATATTAAATAGTAATGGTATTATTCTCCCAGGAGTAGGTGCTTTCCCAGATGCTATGAAAAATTTAAAAGAAAAAGAATTAGATGAAGTTTTAAGAAAAGCTGTACATAACAAAATACCTATACTTGGCATATGCCTTGGAATGCAGCTTTTATTTACAAAAGGTGAGGAAGTAAAAGACTGTGATGGATTAGGAATTTTTGAAGGAACAATAAAAAAAATGTATGGGGATATAAAAATACCTCATATGGGATGGAATAGTCTTAATATGAAAAATAAATGTAAGCTTTTAGAAGGAATAGATGAAGGAAGTTATGTGTATTTTGTTCACTCATTTTATGCGCAAATAGAAAGCAGAGAGATAGTTAGAGCTGTAAGTAAATATGGAGTAGATGTACCAGCAGTTGTAAGTCAAGGTAATTTGTTTGGAGTACAGTTCCATCCGGAAAAAAGCGGAGATGTGGGCATAAAAATTCTTAAAAATTTTGCTAATTTAATTTAAAGAGAGGTGTTTTTCATGTTAATACTTCCAGCTATAGATTTAAAGGATGGAAAGTGTGTCAGGCTTTACCAAGGGGAAATGAGCTCATCAGAGATAGTAGGTGAAGATCCAGTAACAACAGCATTAAGTTTTAAATCGGCAGGAGCAAAATATATTCACATGGTAGATTTAGATGGAGCAGTTCGTGGTTCTATGAAGAATATAGATAAGATTTTACAAGTAATGAATAAAGTAGGATTATCTATAGAAGTTGGCGGAGGAATAAGAGATATTGAAAAGGTAGACTACCTTATAGACAAAGGAGTAAGCAGAGTTATATTGGGTACTGCAGCCTTAAATAATCCTAAAATGGTAAAAGAAGTAGTAAAAAAGTACAAAGAAAAAATTGCTGTAGGCATAGATGCAAAATCAGAATTTGTAGCAGTAGATGGATGGGTTAACGTAAGCAAAGTACATTATATAGATTTTGCAAAAAATATGGAGAACATAGGTGTAAAAACTATAATATTTACTGACATAAGTAGAGACGGAACCTTAAAGGGTGCTAATTTAGAACAACTTTCAAAGCTAAAATCAGAAATTTCCTGCAATTTAA
This sequence comes from uncultured Clostridium sp., assembly GCA_964554365.1. Classification (GTDB taxonomy): domain Bacteria; phylum Bacillota; class Clostridia; order Clostridiales; family Clostridiaceae; genus Clostridium_AM. Next base: position 42,880 of record CAZKOJ010000006.1, read on the forward strand.
TAGCTTCTGGGGGAGTCAAAAATATTGAAGATATAAAAAATTTAAAAGACATAGGAATGCATGGTGTAATTGTAGGAAAAGCTATTTATTCAGGAGATATTTTACTGAAAGACGCTATAGATGTGGGGAGGGACTAAAATGCTTACTAAAAGAATAGTACCTTGTTTAGACGTAAATATGGGAAGAGTAGTAAAGGGAGTTAACTTTGTAAATTTAAAAGATGTTGGAGACCCTGTGGATATAGCAGAAGCATACAATAAAGAGGGTGCAGATGAAATTATATTTCTTGACATAACCGCTACTCATGAAGGAAGAAAAACCATAATAGATGTAGTTAGAAAAACAGCAGAAAAAGTATTTATTCCTCTTACAGTAGGAGGCGGCATAAAAGATTTAGAAGATTTTAAAAATATTTTAAGAGCAGGTGCTGATAAAGTATCAGTTAACTCAGCAGCAATAAGAGAGCCTCAGCTTATAAAAAAAGCTGCAGATAAATTTGGAAGTCAATGTGTGGTAGTAGCTATAGATGCTAAAATGAGAGAAGATAAAACAGGATGGAATGTTGTTATAAACGGAGGACGAATAGATACAGGACTGGATGCAGTAACTTGGGCTAAAAAGGCAGAAAATCTTGGCGCAGGAGAGATATTATTAACCAGCATGGATTCAGATGGCACAAAGACTGGTTATGATATAACACTTACTAAAGCTATAACAGAAGCAGTAAATATTCCTGTAATAGCATCAGGAGGGTGTGGTAATTTAGAGCATTTTTATGAAGTCTTTGCAAATTCGGGTGCTGATGCAGCACTAGCAGCATCACTTTTTCACTATAAAGAATTAAGCATAAGACAAGTTAAAGAATACTTAAAAGAAAGAGATGTTCAGGTTAGGGACTAGGGAGACAGATAATAGAGCACAGAGAATTGGGAATGAAGATAGTTTTTCGGTGATCGTTTTACCAAGGCAAAATATTGCAGGGTGATAGCTATAGAAAAATACATGATGATGGAGAATGAATAGATGATTTTAGATGATTTTAGAGAATTAAATTTTAATGATGGGTTAATTCCTGCTATAGTTCAGGATTATAAGAATAATGAAGTACTTATGCTTGCGTATATGAATAAAGAATCTCTAAAGAAAACTATTGAAACAGGAACTACTTGGTTTTGGAGTAGATCTAGAAATGAATTATGGAATAAAGGGGCGACTTCAGGACATTATCAGTATGTAAAAGCTATGTATTTGGATTGTGATGATGATACTTTGCTTATAAAAGTAGAACAAGTAGGTGCAGCTTGCCATACTGGCAGTAGAAGTTGCTTTTATAAACAGGTGACCACATCGGATAAACAAATTTCCATTTAAGTAAAAAATAAAGTTTCACGCTGTACTTATTAAACAGCGTATATATGGTAAAGGGGGAAATGAAAATGGAATCAAAAAATATAGTAGAACAACTTTATCAGGTTATAGAGAATAGAATGGATGATCCCATAGAGGGGTCATACACAAGTTATCTTTTTAAAGAAGGAATAGATAAAATTCTAAAAAAAGTAGGAGAAGAAACAGCTGAAATTATAATAGGAGCTAAGAATAATAGTAAAGATGAAACTGTTTATGAAATAAGCGATTTAATGTATCATATTCTTGTTTTAATGGTAAATCAGGGAATAAAAGTAGATGATATATTAGAAGAACTTGAAAAAAGAAGGCAAAAAATATGCAACAAAAAACCAGAAAGAGAAATGGTAGAAAGTATACATTAAAATTTAAGGCTCTAGGATTAAAAATATAAATTCTAGAGCCTTAAGTTTTTTATTCTACAGGAAATTATAGAATAATTCCATTATGAGAAATTGTACATAAATAAACCTCCAAAATTCCATAAAATATGATATAATTTAAATATAGTAATAAAGGTAAATTATCCTACAAATAACATTAATTAATACTCTGATTCCATAAGCGGAGGGATGAATTGTGCTAAATTCATGTATAAGTTCAACTGAGATTTAGTTGGTAGACAAACTCCAAGTGAATAAAGATTCACTTGATAATAATTTTATTATATACAATGGATAAGGTATAATAAGGGAGGAACTAGGTATGAAAAAAGAAGTGGAAAATAAAAATGACTTAATATCACAGCTAGTAGAAGTATCTGCTAAACCAATAATGACAGCTAAAAAATATTGGCATGAAAGTATTTATAATGTATTAAAAGGTAAAAGAGAAAATGTTAAAGATGATAATGAATATATTATTTATTTAAAATCGGAGCTAATTTATTTTAGAAAATTATGGAATAATGAATTGAATGTAATATATTCGTGGGCATCGGAAGGTGAAATTCCTGAACCATCAGAAATTAATAATATTATTGTATACATAGAAAATTATTCTGAAACTTGTGTAGAAAAAGGAAAACTTAAATTTAAAAATGGAAAAGAACTAGATAAAAATGATTTAACATTTATAGAAAGATATACTTCTATTAAGGACGCAGCTGAGAGAATTGCTTCTATGGAAGAAGATTATTTGTATTTTAGAATTAGAGATTATATAACGTTAAACATATATCAGTTTCTTTCACAAAATAAAGAAATCGGAGAAAATTTGTTAAAAGACAATTCTAAGGAAACTATACAAAGAATTGCAGATTTAGTTTCAAATTTTGGTGATATGTGTATGTATATTGGTGAAAATGAAGATTAAAAGGGTTACAGGTGTTTTGCCTGTAACCCTTTTAATATTTCTTCAATCCATTTATATTTTGTAAATTGTATTTTCTAAGAATTATTTAGAAATACTACCCACTAAGGGCAATTTATTTAATATAGAGGAGTTATTATGGCAGGAATTGAATTCATTAGTTAAATCTTTTCCAGCAGTTAATCCAAAATGACTTGCACCGCCCCAAGTAGCCTCCATGCTTACATCATATACATTATTGTTTATAGCTACATAAGCTGGTTTGCCAGAAGCCCCATCATAATATGACAGTTCATTTAAAGTAAAAGTTTTTCTAGTTTTATTAATAGTACAATTTTCTAAATTAACACCTGCTAATTTAAGTAAACAATTGGTTTTATCTTTAATTATTCTATAATAATATAGTTTTTCCATGGGGCATATACAAAGGTTTACTAAATGGTTATAGAATCTTATTTCCATATCAAGAGTAACTATTAATTCTTTGGTGTAAATATGAATAGACATAAAAAAATACCTCCTATAAAGATTTTAAAAGCTATATATAAATTATATGATTAAAAATAAAATAAAATTATGAATGCATTTTACTTTATTTTTTTAATGTAAAAGTGTAGAATCTTATTGAAGTACAATTTTAGGAGGGTTCCAATGACCAACTATGTTATAAAGCAGGTAATTATTTTATCTATTATAATGTTGGTAGGAGTATATGCAAGAAGAAAGAATATAATAACTAAGGAAGCTAATAACAGTTTTTCAAATTTGCTTGTTAATATAACCCTTCCTTGCCTACTTATATCTTCTTTTAATTACAGCTATTCTCCTGATATGTTATTAAAAGCAAAAACTATATTTATTTATTCAGTAATTATACACTTGATTCTAATATTTGTAAGTAAAATTTTCACACTGAAATTTGATGAACAAGCTAAAAAAGTATTAAGATTTGTTATCATATTTTCTAATTGTGGTTTTATGGGATACCCTGTTTTAGAAGGATTGTTCGGAAAAATAGGCGTTTTTTATGGTGCAATTTTTAATATCCCTTTTAATATATTTATGCTAAGTGTAGGAGTAATGATATATACAGGAAAAAAAGATTTGGAGAGTTTAAAAAGTGTTATAGTGCATCCTGGCATAATAGCTACTATGCTTGGGCTTCTTATGTTTATTTTTTCAGTAAAGCTACCACCAACAATACATACTGCTGTTAGTACCATAGGATCTGTTACTACACCTTTAGCTATGATAATTGTAGGAGCAATGCTAGCAGAAATAAAGCTAAAAGAAGTTTTTAAAGGATTTTCAGTGTATTATGGATCATTTATAAGACTTATAATAGCACCTTTGTTAACACTTATAGTTCTAAAAATCCTAAATGCTGATCAATTATTGCTACAAATAAGTGTAGTAATTGAAGCTATGCCAGCAGCGGTACTCGCATCTGTATTTGCAGAGAAATATGGAGCGGATACTGAGTTAGCGTCAAGGAGTGTGTTTATTACTACTATAATATCAATTATTACAATACCTATGGTGGTTATATTTATATGATAAAAGGAGAGGTTTAAAAATGTTTGATACTCATATACACACAAAGAAATTTTCGTCAGATGCTCACATGGAAATAGAAGATGCTATAAAATCTGCAGAAGATAAAAATATATCATTGATTATAACAGAACATATGGACTTAAAATTTCCTAAAGAAGGACTTTTTTATTTTGATGCAAAGGAGTATTTCAATCACTACTCTAAGTACAGAAAAAATAACCTTTTGTTGGGAATTGAAATTGGAATGAAACAGGATTGCATTGAAGAAAGTAGAGACGTTGTAAGAAGTAATCCTTTTGATTATGTAATAGGATCTGTACATTTAGTGGATAATTTAGATGTTTATTATGATAATTACTATAAAGGTAAAGATAAGAGAGAAGCTTATGAAAAGTATTTTATAGCCATGTTAAATTGCGTAAAACATTATGATTTTATAGATAGCATGGGACATATAGATTACATTTGCAGATATGCTAAGTTTGAGGATAAAGAAATATATTATAAAGATCATTGTGATATTATAGATGAAATATTGAAGACTTTAATAGATAATGATAAATGTATGGAACTTAATACTAGAAGGCTTAATGATGAAAATGCAGTAAAAAACCTGTTAACTATTTATAAAAGATATAGAGCATTAGGTGGCAAAAATATAACAATAGGATCAGATTCTCATAACAAGGAGGCCATTGGAAGTAATTTTAATATTGCAAGAGATATAGCAGAATCATGTGACTTAAAAATAGTTTACTTCAAGGAGAGAAAAAAGGAATATGAAAAAATATAAATGGGAAGTACTATGGGGCATAGGAGTAATCCATTTTTAGATAACTAATGAGTAATAATTTAAATTTGTAAGGATAATATAGGAGGTATAAACATGAATTTTACAGATAATTTGCAAAAAGCTATGGAATGTTTACATAAAGGAGGAGCCTTTTTAACCTGTAAAGATGAAGGTAAATTAAATACTATGACCATAAGCTGGGGTAGTATTGGATTTATGTGGAAAAAGCCAATGTTTACAGTTCTTGTAAGAAAATCAAGACATACATATGATTTAATAGAAAAGTGTGGAGAGTTTACTGTAACTATTCCACTAGATAACAATATGAAGGAAACTCTAGCAGTTTGTGGTTCAAAATCAGGAAGCGATATAGATAAATTTAAAGAGTGTAATTTAGAGACAATAGAGGGTAAGAGCATTTCTACTCCAGTAATAAAATGTGCAGCTATGCATTATGAATGTAAAGTTGTATATAAAGATCATATGAATTCTAATTTCTTGAATCAAAATATAAATAAAGAAATATACAGTGATGATGATTACCATACAGTTTATTATGCGGAGATTATAAATTGTTATGAAGGTGAATAGGAATTCAATAGCGTAAAAATTGCCCAAGAATAGAAGGTGTATTGTAAACAAAGCTTAATCTAGCTTATATGTGGTAAAATATCAAGGACTGAAATTCTAGTTCTTGATATTTTATTTTAAGCTTAATTATTTATTGTTAAAAATAAATAATAGTATTACCATTTATTTAGGAGAGGATATTATGAGTATTATAGCAAAAATATCAAAGTTAGGTAATGTTGCAGTTAGTTCAGCTAAGGAAAAAATTAAATGTGGGTACTTACAGAAAAATATTGAAAATATAGATAAGAAACTTAAAAATATGGATGATAAAAAAGAAGCTCATTTAATAATAAAAAAAGAAAATAAACAGAAAAAAATAAAGGAGGAAAAAATAAAAGAGAAGAAAAAAAGAGAAACAGCTAAGGGCGAATTGCAAAAACAAATTTTAATTTCAAAACACAAAAGAAAAGAAGAAACTAAAGACTTAAATATTATTGAAAAGGTTCAAAAAGAATTTAAGGAACTTCCAATAGCCACTATAGTGGATGACTTCGTGGAAGGAGTGTCAGATATAGAAAAAGCAGAAAAAATTGTAAAGGAACATCCAGAAGATATGTATTCATGGCTTAATCTAGCAGAAACTATAAAGTTTTATAAAAAAGCTTTTTTAATTATAAATGGTATAAAAGCACCTTGGGATATGATTGGAACTACATTAGATTTGAGTGTTGAATTTGTTGGTGGATCTATAGAAAGTGCTTTTGATAAGAAGAAATGGACTTATGAAAGAGCTATTAATGAAGCTGTTAAATTGGGAGCTGGAGAAAAAGAAATACAGAAATTTAAAGAAAAATATAAAAAAGACATTGTATATTCTACTGCAAAAGGTACAGTGCATATGATAGGCAAACAAAGTAAAAAATTGGCTAAAACGAGTGAAAGACTTATAGATATTGCAGTAGATAAATTAATATTGAAAAAATAATGGAGTTTAAGGCATCCAAAAGAAGGAGTTCGTATATGAATCCGTTAGCTAATAAAATAAGACCTAAAAAATTAGAGGAAGTAATAGGGCAACAGCATTTATTGGGAAAAGGAAAAATACTCAAAAATATGATAGACTCGGGGCACTTGATGAACATGATTTTTTATGGCCCCCCAGGTACAGGTAAAACTACAGTAGCTAATATAATAGCATCTGCTACAGGAAAAAGGTTCTATAAATTAAATGCAACAACAGATTCGTTAAAGGACATTAAAGAGATTATAAAGGATTTGAATACTATAATGGGATATAACGGTGTAATTCTTTATATAGATGAAATTCACCATTTTACTAAGAGAATTCAACAAAGTTTATTAGAATTTATTGAAAATGGTCAAATAACGCTAATTGGTAGTACTACTGAAAATCCATACTTTTATATATTTAAGGCTATTTTAAGTAGATCTGTAGTTTTAGAATTTAAACCTCTTACTAAAGACGATGTGATGAATGGATTAAAAAGAGCATTAGAAATGTGTAAAGAAGATTTCAAAGGTAAAGTTATTACCTATGATGAAGCAGCATTAGAATATATGGGGGAATTGTGCGAAGGGGATTTAAGAAAAGCTATAAATATACTGGAGCTAATATTGTATTCTAATGCTATAAAAGAAGATAATATACATATTGATACAGATTCCGTAGAAGAATTTTCTCAGAGGAAAATATTAAATTATGATAGAGATGGGGACAGTCATTATGACATTTTAAGTGCATTTCAAAAATCAATAAGAGGTAGCGATGCTAATGCAGCCATACTATACCTTGGTATGCTTATCAAAGCAGGAGATTTGACATCCATATGTAGAAGGCTTTTAGTTATTGCTTCAGAAGATATAGGGCTGGCATATCCTCAAGCTATTACCATAGTAAAAGCTTGTACAGATGCAGCAATGCAACTAGGATTTCCAGAGGGGAGAATACCGCTAGCAGAAGCAGTTATTCTTTTAGCTACAGCACCTAAATCTAATTCAGCTATTTTAGCTATTGATGCAGTATTAAAAGATTTAGATACAATAAATATTGGAGAAATACCTTTGTATCTTAAGGATGGACATTATGAGGGAGCAAAAGCTTTGGGTAGAATGGAAAGTTACAAATATCCTCATAATTATAAAAATAGCTATATAAATCAGCAGTACCTTCCGGAGAATGTGAAGACTAAGGAATATTATAATTTTGGAAATAATAAAATTGAGCAGATTAGCAAGCTATATTGGAAAAAAATCAAGGAAGATAAATAAAGAATAATTAATAAAAATTATTTATAAATAACAATAACTAAATAATTTTATAAATTAGTTATTGTCTATACCTTCTACTATTTGTATAATAGTAGAAGGTATATTTGTTTAGAAAAAAACTTAATATGTAACTTTTAAATTCATATAAGGGGGGATAAATATATAATGGATGAACAAAAAAATATTTTAAATGTACTTTCAAATAATCCATATTATATAAAATCTATTAAAAATCCTACAGAAGATATGCAGCTTATAGCTGTAAAAAAAGATGGAATACTTTTGAACTATATAGAAAAGCCCACACATAAGGTTCAATGGGAAGCTTTAAAATCTAATAAATGGACCATTCAACATATAGAAGACCCTACAGAGGAAATGTGCATGTTTGTTGTAGACCAAGCATGGAATGCTCTTAAGTATATTAAAAATCCCAGTAAAAAAGTTATGATAAAGGCCATAGAGCAAAAGGGGTGGGCTATTCAGTATTATAATAATCCTCCAGAGGGAGTTCAACTTATGGCAGTAGAAAGAGACTGGGATGCTATTAAATACATAAAAAATCCAACAGAAAAAGTAAAATATATATCAGTGAGGGAAGAGTGGAATGCTATAAAGTACATAAAAAACCCTTCACTTGCACTTCAAAGGTTAGCTGTGGCTAAAAATGAAGAAGCTGTGAAGTTTATTGATAATATAACGGAAGAGGGATGGAAAATTTTTATTAAAGATAATGTTAAAACTTTAAAATATTTAGATGATACAATTCCTTTGCATGAGGTAGAAAAAGTACTTAAGGAAAAACTTCAGGAGGAAGATATAGATAAGGAATATATCATAGAGTTTATAAAAAATGATACTCTAAAAATTGATAAGGTAAGGTTTATATATAAATATGGCAGTATGAAGGCAAAAACCACACTTTTGGATTATGAGCTTTCAATATAAAGCAGGGAAGAGGAGAGATAAGAATGAATTTTCAAGATGCGATGTTAACAGTAAAGCTAGTTATTGAAAGTGGTGCAGTACCTTTGCTAGTAGGGGAAAGTGGTATAGGTAAAACTGCATTAGTGAAGGCTTTGGCAAATAAATATAATTATCATAGTATTGGCATAGATGGTAACATGCTTAAAGAAGGAGAAATAGGTGGTCTTCCTACGGTAGAAGATTATAATGTAGTAATTTCAGGTAAAACAGAATTAAGAAAAAAAACAGTGTATGCAATTCATACAAAACTATTAGAGATAGATAAAATTTCAGCTGAAAATCCTGGGGAAAAAATATTATTATTTATTGATGAAATAAATAGATGTGAACATACTGTACAGCAAGAACTTATGAACATAATATTAAATAGGGAGATAAATGGTTATATATTACGAAGTAATGTAAAGGTTATAGCAGCTATGAATCCTTCTAATAAATATGATACATTTGCAGACAGTGACTATCAAGTTGTAGATATGGATCCAGCGCAAGAAGATCGTTTTGTTTGGATCGAAATGGAAGCTGATGTTAAAGCTTGGCTTCAGTGGGGAATGGAAAAGAGTATAAAAGATGAAAAAAATAATATACATGAAGATGTGTTGGAATTTATAGCAAATTTTCCAGAGTATTTAAATACTCCTAATTCAAAAGAATATATAAAGGCAACTCCAAGAAGTTGGGAGCGAGTTTCTAATGCATATAAAGTTTATATTACTAGTGAAAATAAGATTCCGTATAGAATATTCTATAATGTAGTTAAGGGGAATATTGGTTCGAGCATCGCTCAAGATTTTTATAATTATCTAGAAAATCATAAAAATCCTCTTATAAAACCAGAAGAAATATTTAAAAATAATCATATAAGCAGCAGTTTGAAAGGAAAAGTAGAAAGTGAAAGCCACTCAAGGTTATATCTTGCTGCTAAGAATGCATTAAACTATTTAAATAATATAGATCATGAAGAAAAGGAAGTTGAATTGTTGTCGCAATTTTTACAATTATATCCTGCAGATTTAAAAATGGGATTGATGAAGGAAATAAAATGGAGTTATGAAGAAAGTTTATATAAGGAGTTTTTAAAAGAGCCATCTTTTGTGGAAGGATATTTTAGTATGTATGAAATGATAAATGCATAAGGAATTTGAATAAAGGGTGATTTAAATGAAGGAAAATAATAAGTTTGAAGAGTTAAGAGTTAGACTTTTAAATGAAGTTCTTCAATGGGATAATGAGCCTAAAATAACTAATAGATTTAAAAAAGACTTTTTCAAATTAATAGAGCTTTGTACATTTGCTATGATGCAAGATAAGGATAATTTTTTTGCATTGTTCACACTTCAAATGAAGAGAGAAATAAAGATAGACTTACCTACAGCGGTAGGTAACACAGCTTCATTGTCACATTTCAATATATTTTTTAATCCTTATATATTTTTAGAGTGCTCTCTAGAGGAAATGAAGGCTTTAATAAAGCATGAAGTATATCATATAATGTATAACCATCTTAAGAGAGCCAGGGATATAAGAGGAAAATATAGTTCTTTAGCTATAAGTAGAGCCATGGATGTATCTATTAATCAGTATATATCAAATCTTCCATCCTGGTCTGATAGGCTGCAAAACATAAGTCTCACATATCATGTGGATTTAAAAAGAGATGAAACTATGGAATGGTATGCTAATGTAATTCAACAGGGTATTGATAAACTAAAATCTGATAAGAGCAAGGAGATTATTGAAGATAAAGAAGATGAAAATAGCGAGTTAATAAAAAGAGAACATGATGTTGTGCATGCGCACGAATTATGGTCTACATCAGAGGATGATCTAAATTTTGAGCAACTAAAAGAATTAACTAAAAAGGTGGCAAGTAATGCAAGTAAAGGTAAAATACCTACTGACTTTCAGCAAATAATTAAAGAGTTGGATGAAAAACCAGAGATATCATGGAAAGACTATTTAAGAAAAGTTATAGGAACTCTTCCAAATGGTCACAAAAAAACCATTACTAGAAAAGACAGAAGACAACCATACAGGTTGGATTTAAGAGGAAAGCTTGCTAATCATGCAGCTCAAATATTAGTAGCTATTGATACAAGTGGCAGCATAACAGATAAGGAAATAGATAAAATAATGACTGAAATATTTGGTATTGTTAAGAATTATTCTTCGGAAATAACTATAGTAGAATGTGATAACGAAATAAGAAGAATTTATAAAGTAAAGAATAAAAATGATATAAAAAAGAAACTGGATACTAAAGGAGGAACTTCTTATTCTCCAGTATTTGAATTTATGCATAATCATAGAATGAGAAATTATCTTCTTATATATTTCACGGATGGAGTAGGAGAAAAAGAGTTAAAATGTGTTCCTATAAATTATAAAACACTCTGGATTCTTACTGGAAAAAGTGAAACATTATCTTTGGAGAATCCTTATGGTGAGGTGAAAAAATTATCTAATATAAAAGTGGAAGCTCCAGACCGTACCTATGCTAAAGAGGCTATGAAAGAACTGCTTATGGAGTGGCAAAAATAAAATTATATTTAATGTTGACAACTTTACTCGGGTTTGCTATTATAATTATATAAAACAAAGTAAAACAGTCAACATTAAAGGAAGTGGTTAAGTGAAACTGTCAACTAAGGGAAGATATGGTGTTAAAGCTATGGTTGATTTGTCTATTCACTATGGTGAACAACCATCATCTATAAAGAGTATAGCAGAAAGACAGAATATTTCTGAATACTATTTAGAACAATTATTTTCTCCTCTAAGAAAGGCGAATTTAATAAAAAGTGTAAGAGGAGCTCAAGGTGGATATATGTTAAGCAAAGCACCTAAAGATATAACTGTCTTTGAAATAATGGAAGTTTTAGAAGGACCAATAGAAATATCCGATTGTATAGAACAAAACAATGAAAACGCTTGCGTAAATATAGACTGCTGTGCTACAAGACTTTTATGGTCTAGAATAAAAGAAAGTATTGATAGTGTGATGCAATCTACTACGCTTCAAGATATGTTAGACGATTATAAAAATATGAAATTTAGCAAAGAGAAAGGGGAAAATATAAATGAATAAAAAAATTTATATGGATTATTCAGCAACTACTTATACAAAACCTGAAGTTTTAGAGGAGATGCTTCCATATTTTACAGAACAATTTGGAAATCCATCTTCATTATATTCAATGTCAGATGCTCCTAGAAAGGCTGTAAATGTAGCAAGAGAGAGAGTAGCTAAAGCTCTAAATGCTGCTAAAGACGAAATATTCTTTACAGCAGGAGGATCTGAAAGTGATAACTGGATATTAAAGGGTATAGCTTTTGCAAATAAAAACAAGGGAAATCATATAATAACTACAAAAATAGAACATCATGCTATATTGCACACATGTAAATTTTTGGAGAAAAATGGTTTTGAAATAACATATTTACCAGTAGACGAATATGGTTTTATAAACATAGAAGATTTAAAGAATTCAATTACTGATAAAACGATACTTGTTTCAGTAATGTTTGCTAATAATGAAATAGGAGCTATCCAACCTATAAAACAAATAGGAGATATTTGTAAAGAACATAAAATTTATTTCCATACAGATGCAGTTCAGGCTATTGGACACGTAAACATAGACGTTCAAGAGATGAACATAGATGCCCTTTCATTAGCAGGTCATAAATTTTATGGCCCGAAAGGCGTAGGTGCATTGTATTTAAGAAAAGGAACAAAAATAGAAAATTTAATTCATGGTGGCGGACAAGAAAAAGGAAAGAGAGCTACTACTGAAAATGTTTCTGGAATAGTAGGGCTTGGTAAAGCTATAGAAGTTGCTGTAGGAGAATTGGAAGAGGAAGCTAAGAGATTAATCTGGCTTAGAGATAAACTTTTAAATGGACTTGTAGAAAGAATGCCTTACGTTAAAGTAAATGGACCAATAGGTGAAAATAGAATGCCTGGAAATGTTAACGTAAGCTTTGTTGGAATAGAAGGAGAAACTTTATTATTGGACTTAAATGATGCTGGAATATTTGCATCAACAGGAAGTGCGTGTGCTTCAGGCTCATTAGATCCATCCCATGTACTTTTAGCTATAGGATTAAAACATGAAATAGCCCATGGCTCATTAAGATTAAGTTTAGGGGCAGGAACTACTGAAGAACAAGTAGATTATGCATTAGAAGTAATTCCAAAAATAGTTGCTAACAGAAGAGAAATGTCTCCATTCTGGGAGGACTTTATGAAGAAAGAAAACGCAAAAAAGGAAGGTAGATAAATATGATGTACAGCGAAAAGGTTATGGACCATTTTAGAAATCCTAGAAATGTAGGAGAAATCCCAGATGCTAATGGTATTGGAGAAGTTGGGAATCCACAATGTGGAGATATAATGAAAATATATGTTAAAGTTGAAGATAATAAAATTAAAGATGTAAAATTTAAGACCTTCGGATGTGGTTCAGCTATAGCATCATCAAGTATAGCAACAGAGCTTATAATGGGCAAAACTGTAGAAGAAGCTTGGGAGTTAACAAATAAAGCTGTAGCAGAAGCTTTAGATGGACTTCCACCAGTAAAGATGCATTGTTCAGTTCTTGCGGAAGAAGCTATTCATAAGGCAATAAATAATTATAGAGAATCGGAAGGTTTAGAGCCTTGGGCTATGAAAACACATTCAGAACATATTCATGATCATGTACACGGAGAAGAATAGAATCTTAGTTGATTTACCTAGAATTAGCAGATAGCAGCTGTTATATATTCATTGTAGAAGCGAAAACTTTAGTGAATATATTAACTTGGAAAAATATAACCTCATTTGAGGTTATATTTTTTTGTTGTTTGGAGAAAATACCACTATAATAAAAACTTTACAATACAATATGTTTCATGTTATCAATTAGGGGTGATAATAAAGGTGTATAGAACAAAAGATTTTAGCCTTATGGATGTAATAAGTGTAAATGGTAAAAGACTAGGATTTATAAAAGATTTACTTGTAAACTTTAATGAAAAAAAAATAATAGGATTTAGTATAGCATCATACAGCTTACTAAAAAGTACGTTAAATGTATCAATAGAAAATGTAGTAAGTTTTAATTCAGTAATGGTTATCACAGATACTATAAAAGGTGATTTCCTAGGATTTAAAAATATTAAAGGTATGGATTTGAGAGATAGAAGAAGTAATATACTGGGAATGATAGAAGATGTGTTATTTGATGAACTTAGTTTTTCAATAAATGCAGTAGTGGTATCAACAGGAGTTATAACTGACTTTATATCAGGAAAAGAGGTAATATTAATTAAAGATATTATATTAGGGGAAGAAAACTTATTATACAATGGTAAAAATGAAAAGTTGCATTTTTCAAGTTTGCCACATAAATTATTTATGGAAGATGATTTCAATGAAAAGAATAAAGTTAAAGAAAATATATAAATATATAATAGTTTTTATTTTAATTTCTATCCTAGTATATTTGTCGTTAAAGATTTCTGTTATTAGAGATGTGCTTTATTTATTATTTATTTCTTTTGTAATTGCATATACATTAAAGCCAATACAAAAAAGAATGATACGGAGTGGGAATGGAATTAATAAAAGAACTTCTGCATTAACATTAATATGTATTCTTATAGTGATAATAGTAGCAATTTTTTCATTAATTATACCTTCTGTATTTAGAGAAAGTTTAAACATAAATGCTACAATAGATAATATACAAAAATTTATAGATGGCTTTTATTTGAAATTAAAACCTATAAGTAACAATAAAACTATGTATATAATAATGGATAATTTTTATTCTAAAGTAAATAATCAATTTATAGAATTATTTGCAAAAATATTCGATTCAGCACTAAATATAGGACAGAATATAGTTTCCATTGCAGTAATACCTATAATATCATATTATTTCCTTTCGGATGGAGATAATATAGGAAACAAAATTTTGAGCTTTTTTCCGATTAAAATTAGAAACATGGTAAAGAAGATAAGCGCTGACATAGATAAAATATTAGGAAGATATATAGTTAGTCAATTATTTTTATGCGTACTTATTGGAGTAGCAACTTTTATAGTTTTAATGTTTCTCAAGGTAGATTTTCCAATAATTTTATCAATAGTAAATGCGTTTTTTAATATAATACCCTATTTCGGTCCAGTATTTGGAGCTGTACCAGCTATCTTCATAGCACTTATAAAATCACCAGAAAAAGCTATGTGGGTAGCAATATGGTTATATGTTTTACAGCAAATAGAGGGCAATATACTATCGCCTAAAGTTACAGGAGATAGTGTTAGTATGCATCCTCTTATGGTTATTATATTATTAATAGTAGGCGGTAAAGTTGCTGGAGTCCTAGGTATGATATTAGCTATCCCTCTTGGAGTTATAGTTAAGGTTGTATATGAAGATTTAAATTATTATTTGTTTTAGAATCCATAAGGCATATTCAAAAAAATAACTAGTCAGTCTGCTAGTCTATTTTGTGTCATA
>CAZKOJ010000007.1:0-34388 GCA_964554365.1 uncultured Clostridium sp.
AACTTTATACGATGATTGCATCTTCTCCACCTCTTGATATTACTATCTCTCCAGCTTCGTCCAGTCTTCTTATAATACTTACAATTCTCTGCTGTGCTTTTTCTACATCCATAAGCCTTACAGGTCCTAAGAATTCTATATCTTCCTTTAATGCAGCAGCAGCTCTCTTAGACTGATTTCTGAAGATAGCATTTGCAACTTCTTCTGAACATCCCTTAAGTGCCAATGCAAGTTCTTTATTTTCCACTTCTCTAAGAAGTCTTTGAATAGAAACATCATCAAGAGTAATAACATCTTCAAATACAAACATAGATTCTTTAACTTTTTCTGCCAATTCAGCATCTTCTTTTTCTAGACCTTCTGTAATATTTTTCTCTGTAGTTCTGTCAACTTGATTAAGAATATCTACTATAGTCTGAACCCCACCAATTACCTTCATATCAGATTTAACTACTGAAGACAATTTACCATCTAAAACTTTTTCAATTTCTTTCACTACCATGGGTGAAGTATTACTCATAGTAGCTATTCTATAAGCTACTTCTGCCTGTACTTCCTCTGGCAATGCAGATAATATTTGCCCTGATTTATCTGATTGAAGATAGCATAATATCAATGCAATAGTTTGAGGATGTTCATTAGTTATTATATTTAAAAGTTGCTGTGAATCTGCCTTTCTAGCTATAGCAAAAGGTCTAAATTGTTGAGTAGCCTCTGTAACCTTATCTAATATTTCCATAGCTCTTTGGCTTCCCAATGCTTTAGCTAAAAGATTCTTAGCATAGTCGATACCACCTTCAATTAAATAATCTTTAGCTTTATTCATCTCTATAAACTCTTGAAGAATATCATGTTTTTGTTCAGATTTAACAGATGCTATATTAGCTATTTCATAAGTTATTTTCTGTATCTCAGATTCTGGTAACTTTTTAATTATTCCTGCAGAAGCCTCGGGACCAAGAGTTATAAATAATATGGCTGCTTTTTGCACACCTGTTAATTTTTCACCATCTTTAGCCAAATTTTATCACCTCTCATCTTCTGCTAACCATGATTTAATAATATCTGCGACCTGTTCTGGTTTTTCTTTCGCGTAATTCTTTATTTCATTCTCAACATGCGTTTGTTCATTTTCTTCTCTTAAATCTATAGGCTTAAACTTAGGTTGCTGCTTTGTAGTATCCATTTCATCGCCTATAATTACGTCAATACCCTGAGATTCAGCTTGATTTCCAAATAACTCTTCTTCTTTTTCTGCTTTTTTTCTTCTCCATAAAATTATAGCTACTACAGCTCCAATAATCGCAGCTGCTGCAATTCCAATCATAGCATAAGTCTTATTCTTTTTAGCTTGATCAGCAGCCTTATTCATGGCATCCAAATCTTTTTTAGTTTTATCTTTTGAAGAAGTATCAAAAGGAATACCCTCTACACTTATACTATCTCCTCTTTTTTCATCATAGCCCACAGCTGATACAGCAAGGTTTCTTATAGAAGTTTTAGTAGCATCATCTATATTTCCATCTAACGCTACAGATGCTGTTAATCTTTTAACTGCACCTGGTGCTTTTATAGTTTTCTGCTCAACCTTAGGCACATTATAGTTTTTAGTGGTTTCTTCATGAGTTGATGTACCATTACCATTATTATTTGCTGTAGAATTTGTCATATTATTGTCTACTGGACTATTAGATGCTCTGGTCCCAGGTACTGTTGACCCGTCTTTAACATTATGTTCACTTACTACTACGTTTTTAGGATCGTAGGTAGTTGAATCTTGTTGAACCGCATCAAAGTCTAAGTCTGTATTAATTTTAACCTTAACTTTGTCCTTCCCATACACAGCCTCTAACATACTTAAAAGCCTTTTTTCAACATCTTTTTCATACTCTTGTTTTAGCTGTTGTTGTTTTTCTGTAGAAGTAGTAGACTCCATACTATCTTTTTTATCAACAAATAAGTCCTTAGAAAGTAATGTTAACTTATCATCCATTACCTCTACATTTTCTTTAGGAATATTCTTAACACTTCCCGATATTAGAGCTACTAATGCTCTTACTTGATCTTGATTCAACTTTTCTCCAGTCTTTAGCTTTAAAGTTACAGAAGCACTTCCTGGCTGTGTATCCTTAACAAAAGTTGTATCATCTGGAAGTACAAGATGTACCCTTGCATTTTCCACTTCTGGAAATGCTTTTATAGTTCTTTCTAACTCTCCTTGAATAGCCCTTTGATAATTTATTTTTATTTCGGCATCTGTGGAACCAAACTTACTTTTATCTAAAAGTTCAAAACCCTGACTTCCATTAGTCATAGGAACTTCTGCTAACATTTGCATTCTTAGCTTGTCCACTTGTTCCTTAGGTACTAGTATAGATTTTCCTGTTACTTTTGCATCAATTTTTGAATCTTGAAGCTTTTTATAAACTGCCGCCGAATCATTAGGATCCATATTAGAAAATAGAACATCATACTTAGTAGAGCCTAAAGAAACTCCCATAAATATTAAAAATGCTATAATTCCTGTAAAAATTATCCCAAAAGCTATCTTTTTCTTTTTCGTTAAATTTTTCCATTTTTCTATTAATTTTTTAAACCCCTCTGATAGCTTACCCATCAATCTAGCACTCCTTACTTACTATAACTGTGTCCTATTTAATTCCTGATATGCCTCTACAAATTTATTTCTAATTTGCACTGCAAGTTCCAACGACATTTTAGCTTCCTCAGTGTCCATCATAACTTTATGTATATCCGTTCCATCACCCTTAATAAAATTTTCAGTAGTATTTTCTGCATTTAACTGTTTAGAATTCACTTCATCTAATTTATTTTTCAAAAGATCTGTAAATCCAGTTGATTGAATCTGTTGTGATTTATCACTATTCATAATACCACTAAAAATTTTACTGTCTGGAACAAATTCATTTATTTTCATAGATTATCACCTTACCTTCCAATTTCTAAAGCTTTTGAAAACATACTTTTTTCAGAATTAATAGCATTTATATTAGCTTCATATGCTCTTGTAGCCACTATCATATCTGCCATTTCATTTAGAATATTTACATTAGGCATAGATACATATCCTTGTCCATCAGCATCTGGATTAGAAGGATCATAAACCCTTCTAAAAGATGATTGATCTTCCTCAACTCCAACAGCCTTTACCCCAAGTGGTACTTCTTCATATTTTCCTGTTTCTTTATTTAGTTCTTTATTCAAATTTTCCTGAAATACTGCAATTTTTCTTCTATACGGTTGTCCATTTTCTCCCCTAGTAGTAGTTGCATTGGCCATATTAGATGCTATTGTATCCATTCTCAGTCTTTCAGCTGAAAGACCGCTGGCACTTACTCTTAAAGTACTAAAGGTGTTAATCATAATTTTTCTCCTTTCTATACTTAAACTTATCTTCCATTAACTACATATTTTTCCGAAGTTAATCTGCTATTCGCTTGACTTATTAATGCATTATACATTAGTGTATTTGCAGCTTGGTTAACTATTTCATTATCTATATCTACATTATTTCCATCTTGTCTCATACTAGATGAATTGTCTGTATTCATTTTTATTTCCCCATAATCTCCCTGCAACTTAATATGCCTTTCTTCTGTGGTTTTCAG
Organism: uncultured Clostridium sp.; assembly: GCA_964554365.1. Taxonomy (GTDB): domain Bacteria; phylum Bacillota; class Clostridia; order Clostridiales; family Clostridiaceae; genus Clostridium_AM. The sequence goes on from CAZKOJ010000007.1 coordinate 3,630, forward strand.
TTCTAAATTCTCCATATTATTTTTTAAGGCTTCTTCAAAGGTTACATATTTTCTTTTATAGCCCTTGGTATTTATATTAGAAATGTTGGTAGCTATTGCTTTACTTCTCTCTGATGACGCATTTAATCCTTTTTTAAGTAAATCATAAACCTGCTGATCTTTCGACATATCTCCTATATTCAATTTATCATCCCCCATTTTTTGTAATTCACTTCTTCAAGCTGCACATTTTTAATATAATTTTATTTTGAATTAAAATATCTTTCTATTAAACTATTTTACCACAAAAATTCACATTAATAGTAATTTTTCAAAGATTTATTATTATTTTAATTTTATTTTTTTAACTGTACTTGAAAATTTATTCATTTTTAATGAGTTTATATTGAAGTTTATTCAAATAATAGTATTTTGTCCTTATTATTATACAATACACAGGTATGTTTTGCTACTTATTTTTAATGAGATTTTTATTTTAATTTAACATAACAATTTTATATACATTTTTGTAATATAATTCGTATTTTTAAAAATAAAAACAGTATTAATTTAGATATATCTAAAATTAATACTGTTTTTTCCCTCATTTTCCCATTATCTTGCCTTTACATTTTCAAGTATTCTAAGTATTTCCTGTGGAAATTTATTAGTTTGAACCATTATGGCAGACCCTGCCTGAGAAATTATACCATTTTTACTGTAATTTATCATTTCATCTGATATATCTGCATCTCTTAGATTGCTATCTGCCATTTCCATTCTATCAGAAATTTCATTTACATCATGAAAATTTCCTTCGAATCTATTTTCTATGGCACCATACTTACTTCTTATGGATACAATAGTGTTTAAGGACTGGTCAATAATATCTAGTGCATTGTCACCATTATTCCCTCTAACTACACTATATAATTCCCCCGACTTTAACTGAGATAAATTTTTTCCATCTAAAGTTTTAATATTTTCGGAAGTTAAATTTTTTTGTTCTATAGTAATGCTTTCTCCTGGATTAGCTCCTATAGGCATTTCTAAAATTTTATCTTGACCTAAAAGCTTAACTCCATTAAATTCAGTATTATTAGCTATGTCGTCCATCCCTCCAACCATTTGGTCAATTTCTTTCTGTATTTGTTCCCTATCTGATGGACTATTAGCGCCGCTACCAGATTGAACCACTAACTCTCTCATTCTCTGAAGCATGGATGTCATTTCATCTAATCCTCCCTCAGCAGTCTGAAGCATACTCATGCCATCTTGTGAGTTTCTTGCCGCCATTTGAAGACCTCTTATTTGCATTCTCATTCTTTCGCTTTGAGCTATTCCATTAGGATCATCTTTAGCACTGTTTATTTTATATCCTGAGGATATCTTTTCTAAAGCAACACTTTGCTTCTGTAATGCTTTTGAATAAGATGTAAATGCATTTAATGATGATAGATTATGACCTAATCTCATAATATTCACTCCAACCCTTTAATTTTATTACTTTGTAATTTTCAACCTTATATTATCATTAGATTTACTAACATCTAAAACAGACTTTCCAACTAAAGTTAATCCATCTGCGCCATAAAAATAAACTGCAGCAGTTGATCCAGTAACAATTGTTGATATAGTATCTCCTATACTAAAAACCGTATCATTTCCCTCTATCTTAAATTTTTTAGCATTAGATATGTTTGTAGAGCTTATAGTTATATTTTTAAAATAAGGTACCAGTGGTGAACTTACTACCTTAGCATCAGCAGTATAAGTAGTGTTAGCATTGTTATTGCCACTATTACTACTACTGCTTCCATTGTTAGTATTATTGCTGTTGTTACTTCCTGTATTGTTCTCTGTAACTGTAAAATTCATTACAACAGTTTTCTTTAATTTTTTCTTACCCTTTGATTGATTATCTTTATTTATCATAATTTGATAATTATGCCCTGTTTCATACCCTTGTGATGGCGGGTTAATTTTTAAAGAGTTTTTACTTTCCCCCTGGATTACTTTAATTTCCGCTAAAGTCCCCTTAGTTAAATCTCTTACATTGATACTGCCTAATAAATCATTTATGTTTACATCTGAAGAAAATTTTACATTCCATACCTTGGATGCACTGTTAACAGTTTTATCTTTTATGATGATAGCCTCACTACGATCGTAAGAATCATAGCAAAAAGCATTGCTAGGCATAGAAAATACTCCTAAAATGGACAATACTGTTGCAAATGCTATTTTATTTATATTAGCCTTCATTTGAATTACCTCCCTTATTTTAATTAGCCTTAAATCAGAGTGTTAGGATAACTTTTAATTACCCTAACACTAAGTTAAAAGTATTTATATGGTAACTCTAAAAATATAGTTACTTTATTATTGTATAACTGCACCTAAAACTTGAATAGAGTTAATTAAAGATGCTGGCACTCCACTTGCTGCTTTTTCTCTTATATTAATATATTGATTTGGATTAATTTTTATATTATCAACTGTATCTAATGATGTAACAGTAATTGGTTTATCCCAAAGATTGTTACTTTCATTTATAACAGTATCTGATATAACATACTCGTAAGTCTTATTAGCTTGTAGTCCTGTTATTTTGGTAGTTCCTGCAGTAGTTCCTTTTGCTAAAACTGCATTTGGTGCTATATTTTGAACGTTCAATTGCGTTTCAACTATTCTTGAGAAGCTAAGCGGATTTCCATTAGAATCCTTAGTTGCATTACCTTTTCCATAGAATGTTAACATTTGAGGTTCTGTTATGTCCTTAACAAAATTTATAGAAACCGCATCTTTAGCTTTAGCTCCACTAGGTAAATTTACTGTTACCTCTGTACCTGAAATAACTGTATTTAAACTTGTTGTACCATTAAGTTTTGCAGTTACACTACCATTACTTAAAATCCATGATGTTGGTAATCTAAATACTACACTTCCACCTGCAGCATAATCTTCTCCTAATGCATAAGTTAATGTTATTTGCTTATTATTTCCAACTATATCCTTCACATTATTGCCGTCTATGCTTGATGTAGTTGTAGCTACATCTACTGCTTTTCCTGTATCAACATTTAGTGTATCATCATCAGCCATAACAGCTTGTCTAACTCCGTAGCTTAATATCTTACCGTTATAAGTCTTAGCAACATATATATATTGCTTTTTCAATACATCTATTGATACTTTAGGATCATACATTGTCCAACCACTTGTATTGCTTTCTACAGAATTAATAACGTCTCCATATCTTAACATCTCACTATTATTACTATCTGATACTTTGTAATACAATTTATAATTATCATTTAAAAGCTCTATAGTATTTAAATTCAATGATACTTTACGTCCTGACATATCATTAATTGTTGATTCTGAATAACCTTCAAGTTCTGGAGCTTTTCCTTTTTCATAAGTCACTTCTACGCCTGAACTTTCAGCTCCATCTGTACTAGTTCTAGTTATTATAACTTTTCCAGAATCATTACCAAGAGCATTACTGCCTGCAAGTTGAATATTACAAGTGTATTTTCTATCACCCTCAAATGGATTGTTATCTGGTGTAACTTGTTGTGGCACTAGATAAACTCTACTGTCATTTTGAACTCTATATACTTTTATAATATCATCCTTTTTAAGTGCCGCATCTCCTGTTCCAGAAGAAATACTTATATTATCTATTCCATTTTCAGCAATATTTATAATTTTAACTTGCTCTGCTAGTATATCTTTAGATGGTGTAGCATTAGCAAAGTCTACTTTAACAACCTGGCTTTCTGCCAAACCTTGTGATGTTACTGTTACGAATACTTTAGTATCATTATCTCCTATTACATTATCTCCCTTTAATACTACAGTAGCTTTAGCTGGACCTTGATCTCCAATAGCTGGAACTGCTGTTGACGTTCCTAAAAGTTGAGTCTTTTCAGCATCTCTATATACCTTTACAACATCTCCAAGATTTAATTTAACAACTTGAACAGTGTCATCATTTTTCCCAGCATTATTTTTTACACTAATAAATTTAGGATCAGGCGCCTTACTATTATTTACTGTATCTAAAGTTACAGTTTGCCCATAACCTACTATTGTCCCTTTAAAAGATATCTTTCCATTAGTTCCGATAGGCTTGGACATATCCCAGTTAATAAGTAATTGTCTTGTACTATTGTCACTCATAACTGCAGTTACTTTATCTGGTAAATAATCTTCTATATTATCTACAATAGCAACTATAGGCTGTAACGGACTAACTTTTTTATCATAACTTACTATTTTTAAATCCGTTTTTGGTTTAGCTACAACTGTAGATGAATAAGTTGTATTTTTCTTTCCAGTTTTATCTACTGTATCAACAGGATCATAAGCTCTATATATTTTACCTCCTTTTGTATAATACACTTCGTCATTTCCAGTAATATTTATAACATTTATGGAATCAACACTATCATTAGAGTATTTCGTAGCCTTAATATCATACGTATCTAAAGCCGATGCCTTATATAATTTATTGCCATCAATCTTACTCCAGTAATATAAGTTATTACCTATTATGTTTATACCCATTATTTTATCTTCAGTTGTAGTTATCTTTCCCTTTTTATCTTGAAGATCTATTTTTATATTCAACTTTTGAGCCATATTCTTTCCACTTTTATATACCTTATTTAAATACCCTTGTTCTGTAATATAGTACAAGAAATCATCTTTAAAGGTTACATATTTAACGGGAACATCAACTAACTTTGTTCTATATGTTCCATCTAAATGAACAGAATATAATTTATTTTTATCTGAACCATTGCTATAGTAAATAATGTCTCCAGAAACATTTATAAATGTGGCTTCATCATCTGTAACTTTTGTAGTTTCTGTTGACTTTAATTTTGCAGAGTTTTTATTTACTTTATATATTTTACCTTTATCACTATGATTACTATAATAAATATAATCTCCAGCTACATTTATAAAAGATACCCTATCATCACAAACTTTTCTCTTTTTTGTTCCATCTGTTTGTACCTTATATAATTTTCCTCCATCTGAGTAATTACTGTAATATATCCAATCTCCTACTACATTTATGAACTTGGCATTATCTTCGGAAATTTTGTAATCATCAAATCCTGATAAATTTTTCTTATAAAGTTTTCCACCATCAGAAGTATTACTGTAATATATCCATTTATCTTCACTCTTATATTTTCCATTGACATCCACATTGTTGTTTTGTGCAACTAATCCATTGTGGTTAACATTTGAAGCTACATTTCCATTATTAACTGAATTTGTTTCTGAACTATTTGTAATAGTCAATGTTATAGGCACTGTTGTTTCAACAGAAGCACCAGTGTCAGGATTTGGTATAGTAAAATTACCGCGACCAATAGTATTACCATCTCCAGTAAGTATATTTAAACTCTCAGATGTATTTGGGGTAACAAGTGTTATCTGATAGTCATCTATACTTTCTCCTTCGACACCACTCCTAGGTGAAAGTTTTTTTATAGATCCACTTTCATCAACTTTAAAACATTTATTTTCATACTCAGGGAAAAAGTTACCTTCTGGCTGTATAACCTTTATATTAACAAGCTTCAACCCACCTGCTACTGCTGTAACTTTAACTTTTACATCTATAACAAACTTTTGATTATTATATTCGCTGCCCTCTATGTTATATGCGTGCCTATTGCCAGTTTCATCTATTAATGTAATATTGTTTGAACCTATTTTATCCTTTAATGTTGATTCATCTATATTTTTTGCATCAAATAATGATTTTATATTTGAATCATCATCAACATAATAAACTCCTCCTAAAGAGTTAGATGTTAGTATATCATTTAATTCCTTTACATGAGTAGCTATATAGCTAACGTGATATCCTTTATTTCCTATAAGGATATATCTAGGTGGTAATTTTGCATATACCGAACTGCTCATTCCTAATGCAACAGCTACAGCTATTACAAAAGCTTTTGTTTTTTTCATTTAATTTCCCTCCATTTATATTTTATTGATCAGTTACATCTATCGTAATAATAACTGGCTCTTTATAATGTTTTAAAATACCTCTTGCATAATATCTTTGTGGATTTCCTAAATCTACATAAGGAGGATCCCATGATATTACGGCAGCATTCTTACAAATTGGTATACCATCGGCATTAAAGCCTATAATTACCCTAACCGTAGTTGGCATCTTATAAATTTGACCTATATAATCACTATTTTTGATAGTTACATGAAGATCCTCTGAATATACACCTACAATCTTAGGTCTTATAACTACATTTATTCTAACCTTATTAGTTGAACCTTTAAGTGTTCCTTCCAAGCTTATAGTAGAAACTCTACATTCACTGTAGTTATCCCTATCTACAGTATTAGTATCCATACTTATAGTTCTCCATGTAATAGGCAGTGACTTTCCAGTAGCTGGGTCCACTGCTGTTGGTGGTAACGTGTATGGTTCTCCCTGCATTGTTTCAATAGATTCCATATCTGTTATAACATCATCTTTGTTGTCTGGATAGTCTGGATCATCTGGATCAACTCCATTTTCCTCTTTAACAATTAACATCAAACTAAATTTTTCATTATATCCATTTACCAATCCTTCATAAATATATACTCCTTCATGGTCTGGATAAACTTTTTCTGGTCCCCATGATGCTACAGGTATGCTTTGTTTTGTATTATCATCCATAGTAGCTATAACCGTCCCTGGCAAGCTAAACTCTGATTTTTTATTCACTATAACTTTTATATTTTCTATCTTTGTTACCTTCTTATTTTCTGGTAAAACATTAACTGTCAGTGTAAGCTTAACCTTTTTGGTGTAATGTTCTACAGTTCCATTAAATACATAGACACCCAGCTTATTCACCTGCTGTGAACCATAATCCCAATTAACTGGCAAATTACTTGTTGTACCATCTGTCATTACTGCTTTTATAGTTTCAGGCAAATCATTAGGAGTTCTACCCCTAACGCTAATATTTAAATCATCTATTTTATATGGAAGTGGTTTAACTATAAGGGTAGTCATAACAGTTTTATCTGTACCTAATATTTTCCCATTAAAAGTATAAATCCCTGGTTTGGTTGTATTTACCTTAGTTAAACTCCAATCCACAGGTACTTCCTTTCTATTACCATCACTAGCTGTTATAACCATGGATTGCCTTGGTGTGTATTTTTCATTCTGCCATATAGTATCTGTAATGTTGTCGGTGTTTTCCACTTCCAAAGGCAAATTTTTTACAATTTGTTCTGTTTCATAGTTTACAGCACCATCTCCACCTAAAATTTTTATATTATTTACTATTTTTGACTTCAAAAAATTATTTGTAGTATTATTAATTGGCATGTCCACAAATAAAATTGGTGATGATGTTCTATGTGCTAATGCTGATGCTCCAAGGGAGTCAGGAAAATCTTTTGCAGATGCTATGTATAAAGTTCCAGTACTTATTTCATTTTGAAATGCATCTATTATACTAGCATTTCTTTCATAAGCATCTCCATAACCTATCCTTTTTGCATTCGGAATTAAACTCATAATACTATCACTTATCTGGTCTGTTCCTCCAATTACATATATCTGGTCCACTTTTTTATTACTCTGAATATATTTTTTAACAGAGTTAGTCATATAATTTTTGTCTGTTAAAATAATTGGCATTCCTTTTAAAGCTGCAATAGCTGCTATAGACATACCATCATGGAAATCATTAGCATTGACTACCGCAATTTCATTGGCTTTTCCAAGTTTCGAAGCCACTTGAAGAGCAGTTTCAAACCTATCTGCACCTGATAATCTTGTAACTTTTATACCTTGAGCTTTAACTGCATCTTCTATACTTTGAGAAACTACACCTTTTCCCCCTATTATAAATATATTTTTGGGATTTAACCTTTTAATCTCTACAGATGTATACATGTTTAGCACATCTTTTCCTGTTAAAAGAATTGGTGCATTATACTTTTTAGCAAGAGGTGCGGCAGATAAAGCATCTGGGAAATCTTCTCCATTAACCAAAACTGCATAGTCTGAATTCTGTTTCCAACCATCTTGACATACTTTTGCTGCAGTTTCATATCTATCTATACCACTATATCTATTTACTATATCAGCTGCATGTACTTCTGTAAGACTAAGTGCAGTCATTAAAACTATACTGGCGACTAAAAAACCTAGTTTTTTGCTTTTAAGTACACACTTAGATTTGATAATTTTCATTTAAAACAAAACACTCCTTTCAAATTAAGCAATTCGCCATTAATTTTTAACTAAAGCCCTTGTTCATATAAACTGTTTACTGCAGTAAAAAAATTTATATAATTTAAATAAGTTTTAATTTTACTTTGTGCAAAATCTCTGTCCTTTGTTTTTTTATCTAGCTGGTATTTTAAGTAATTAGCTGTACTATTATCACTATAATTTGGACTTTGAGTTCCAATGCTTAAAAGTTCAGAATTTATTTCATCTACGTCCTTCTTATATCTATTGGCTTCATTTCTATAGTAATCATATCTATAATCAGCATAAGCATAATTTATTTTGTTTATTACCTTTGCTCTTTCTCTAGGATTACTAGCTGTTACTAGTTGAGATTGTAGATCTTTTATTTTTGTATTCATAGCATTTTTTTTATTTATCTCTGCAATTTGGTAATTAATATTATCTAAATCCAACTTCATTTGTTTTACTTCTTTTTCTTTAAAGCCCCCATTAGATATGCTTGATAGAATCCACTCTCTATCATAATTAAGTCTTTTTAACTGACTATCATAAATACCCTTGTCATAAGCACGATATAATTGTCTATACTTATACGCTTCATAATTATAACCATACATAATTTCAAAAGTTTTAAGCTGATCTTGCAAATTATCGTCCCAATTTACACCTGTAGATGGCGTCCCTATATTTGGTATATCAAAATCCTTATGATATAAAGCGTTGTAATAAGGAATTATAGGTGAATAATCTTTAATTGGATTATCTTCTAAATAAAGTGTATTTAAATTTGTCAATCCTCTTAAAGCATATATATCTTCGATTCCATTATTTCTTGCATCTAAATATTTCAATCCATGAATATCCTTTAGCGGCGATAAATCTATTTTGTTATCACCATCATAATTATTGCTTATATCTAAATATGTTAAGCTTCCAAAATTTTTAATGAAATCTATGTTTCTAATTTCATTATTACCCATGTATAGAGAATTTAGCTCCATTAAATTTTTCAAATCATCCAAATTAGTGATTCCTGTTCCAGTTAAATTTAAAGAAACCAAATTAGTTAAATCTTTTAAATTACTTAAGTTGTTTATGTTATTTCCATCCCATCTATGTAATTCTGAATTACTCAAATCTAAATGAGTTAAATTTGTTAATCGCTTAAATGTATTTTCACTTATAAGATCATAATCTTCATAGTTATTTTCATCCTTATCTTTATCCTTAGTTAAATCCCTAGAGTGATCTATATCTGTAATTTTGTTATCTCTTAAATTAAGTTGTCTAAGACTGAATAAATTTGAAATATAAGATATATCCTCTATCATATTGTTATTTAAATTAAGATCTTTTAACCCATCTAATTTTAGCAATGGAGATATATCACTAATGTTATTATAGCTTAAATCAAGACTTATAAGATTTTGACATTTTTCTATACCAGTAATATCTGTTATATTTTGATTAGTTAAATTTAATGAAGATATATTTTTCAAATCAGAAACTTGAATATTTCTATCATATACTCCTATTTTGTCTTTTATAAGACTTTCAAGGTTGCTATCATTAAAATAAACGCTATCATCATAAACTACATCATTAAATATGCTATTTACCCTATCTTGTGGTAGAACACCTTCACCCCCAAGTACTGTTAAATACTCTGGACTAGTATCCTTAGTTAAAATAAAATTATGTATAGCTTGTGAATTTGAATCATTAGATAATATAATAGCGGAATTAGTTTTAGCAGCCAACGCTGCACCACAAAGCGCATCAGCAAATCCCTCGCCTGAAGCTATATACATATTTTTAAAGCTTATTAAGTCACCTTCTACTGAATATTTCTTAACAAATCTGCCTATAACATTTATGCAATTTATGTTTCTCTCATAATTGTCCTCTCCCGTTATTCTCTCTACATTATCAACATGTTCTGTATTAGCATCAACATATTCTGTATTTTCAAACTCATGAGTTATATTATCACTTATTATGCTATTATCTCCCACCACAAATACTTTATAAGGCTTAAATCCTTTAGCACTTTTAACTACATTTTTGCTTTTTATATAGTTTTTCACACTATCAGGCAAATAATCTTTAGGCACAAGTATTACAGGTGCACCCATTGCTGCTGCGATAGGTCCTATTGATATTGCATCTGCATAATTTTCTCCAGAAGCTACAGCTAGCCTGTCCACTTCTCCTAGTTGCTCTGCCACTTTAATAGCAGTTTCATATCTATCTTTGCCCCCAAGTCTTTCAATTTCTATTCCCATTGACTTTAGGTCCTTTACCACACTATCACTGACAGAACTAGTCCCCCCTATAACAAAAGCCTTTCCTACTTTCAACTGTCTTAATTCATCTTTAACATTCCAATCCATATATCCAGTATGTGTTAATAATATAGGTGCATTATACTTTTTAGCTAAGGGTACTGCGCTTAAACCATCAGGATAATTTTCACCACAGGCAATTACAGCATAATAAGAAGATGACCATCCCTGTTTGGATGCTTTTACACAAGTTTCATATCTGTCCTCTCCTGCCAATCTTTTTACTGAAGGAAATGAGGCACTTGCTTTATATGAAAAAGTAGTACTTAAAATTACTGTTAATATTAAAATACCTATGTTCTTTCTTTTTTTAATCACTTTTTTTCCTCCAATGCAATTTATTAATTTCATACATTTTTATTATCGTCTAATTTGTCCTAATGTTTAATGATAAAACATATATATGTAAATTTTACTTAATATCCGCAATAATTTCATTAAATAAACCCTTTATTATCTATAATATACAATTTAACCATAAAAATAAACCCGGAAATACATATTTTTAGCTTTCCAGGCTTTATTTTTTAATATAATTTATTTTCATAAGGTTCTATTTTTACATACATATCAAACATTTCCATAGCTTCTTGTACCGTTATCTGCTTGTTTACCAATTTACGATGCAAAATATATAAATTGGCGTTCATATCAGGATCACTGCTCTTTGTTTCTTTCATTTTCTGTAGTATTCTTTCTTCAAGAGATAAGTCATTTAAATTTGTTTCTTCCTCTAAAAGCTTGAACAATTTTTCAGCTTCTTTTTTAATATCTTTTTCTTTACTTGTTAATTTTATAGAATTTAAACCTGATTTAATTTTGTCTATACACTCTTTATCTATTAAGATTTTTTCTCCACTATCCAAAATACATTACCACCTTTATACCCTAGCTTTAATATAGTTACCACTAATATTTAATATAAGAAATTTTTACTACTTCCATTTTAACAATGTAATTACCATGATGTCAATTGTGTATGTTGATTATATTACAATAGTTATTAATATTTTTTTCATATTTAGTATAAATTTAATTTGTTTTTAGCAGTATATATATTATAATTAATATAGTATATTTTACCATAAATGTTATTATAATTCATAGCGTTGTTGTTTATAATAACATATTTACTAAATAGGTTTTATACATTAGTAATACTTTTACAAAAAGGAGATCTAATTTATGAAGTTTGAAATAAAACAAGTATTAAATATTGAGAAAACCAATGATTTTAATTTAAATGAATATGAAACTATATTTCAAGCAGGGAAATATGGTTTATGGAAATTGGATTTACATGATAAAAACTTATATTTTTCCCAAAAATGCTTTGAAATGCTGGGATATGATGATAAACATATCTACAAATCCTTTACGCAAATTATACACCCTGAAGATGTACAAATTTTTTTCACTACTTTAAATAAATACATAGAAAATAATTTTAATGAATATGTATGTGAATTCCGTTTGAGAAAAAAGGATAATACTTATATTTGGATACAAAATGTAGGGTTAGCCTTGTATGATGACAATGGCAATGCCTGCAAAATTATTGGGTCTATTGCAGATGTAACAGATAGGAAAACATGGGAAACGAAACTTTATGATATAGCTTATTATGATAGTTTAACAAAGCTTTCAAATAACAACATGTTGAAAAAAGATTTAAAAATATTATGTGGTAAAAAACATAAGTTTGCTTTAATCTTTATGGATATAGATAACTTTAAGATAATCAATGATACTTTAGGTCATGACATAGGAGATATATTTTTGAAAAAAATATCTAAAATGCTAACTTCATCTTCTAATCCTCATTGTAAATTATACAGATACTCAGGTGATGAATTTGTTTTTATTCTTCAAAATATAGAAAATAAAGAGCAAGTGATTAATTTTATAGTCTCTCTTCAAAAAAACTTAAGTAACAAAGTATTTCGAATAAAAGATAATCAATTATTTGTTAAAACTACCGTAGGAATAAGTATTTTTCCTGATCATTCTCAATCTCCAAATGAACTTCTTAAATTTTCAAGCAATGCAATGTATTATGCTAAAGATTTAGAAAAAAACAGCTATATGATATACGATTATACTGTATGTTTAAAAGCCGTAATAAGAAGTAAGCTAGAAAACGACTTAAGATTAGCAGTATCAAATAATAATTTTGAAGTTTATTACCAGCCTCAAGTAAATTTAAAAACTAATAAATTAATAGGTATGGAAGCTTTAGTTAGATGGATTAAGTCTGATGGAAGCATAATTATGCCTTCAGATTTTATACCTATTGCTGAAGAAACAGGTCTTATAATACCAATAGGAGAGTTTGTACTTAGAAATGCCTGCAGACAAACAAAATTGTGGCACGATAAAGGCTTCTATCCTTTAAAAGTATCAGTTAATCTTTCAGAAAAACAATTAGAAAATATGACATTTATAAATATGGTATATAATGTTTTGAAAGAAACAGATCTTGAACCTAAATACTTAGAATTGGAAATAACTGAAAGCACTGCTATTAAGGACATATCTCATGTGATAAGAATTTTAAATAAACTTAAAAACATAAATGTAAAAATTGCTTTAGATGACTTCGGTACAGGATATTCATCCCTAAAATACTTAAAAGAGCTTCCTCTAAACACTGTAAAAATTGATAAATGCTTTATGGATAATATAGAAAATGATTCAAAGAAAAAGGCAATTATGAAATCTATAACCATATTGTCTCACGATATAAATTTAAATGTAATATGTGAAGGTGTTGAAACCCAAAGTCAAATAGAATTTTTAAAAAGTATTAATTGTGATGAAGTTCAAGGATATTATTTTGGAAAACCTTTGAATTTTCAAGAGTTTGAAAACATGATTAAGACCTTCTAATTTGGTTATAATGATAAAAAAATGACCAAGGAGGTTATAAAAGTGAATAAAGTAATGCTCATCGGAAGACTAACAAAAGATTCAGAAATTATAAAACTACAAAACAGCACAAGAGGGGCTGTAAAGTTTATATTAGCTGTAGATAGAGTTTTTTCTAAAAATAAAGAAAAACAAGCAGATTTCATTCAAGTAATTTACTGGAGTGATCATGCTGATAAAATGTGTAGTTATCTTCTTAAAGGAAAGCTTATAGGGGTAAGTGGCAAAATAACTACTGGAAGTTATACTAGTGATACTGGTAATAAAAAATATTTTACTATGGTGCAAGCAGATAATATTAAATTTTTAGAAAGCAAAAAAGAAAAAGCCATGTAAACAGAGTTCTAAGCTTCAGGTAGGGTTTATCTTCCACCCCATCTGAAACTTAGAAATTCATTTTACATGTTGCAAAAAATTTTACATTTGTGATATGTTTCCTTTAAAATCATCTATTCCAATTCTATCTATGAAGTGCCCTAGTTTTTCTCCTGCTTCAGCTTTTTCTTTATAATATTTAAAAATATTATCCACTAATCTTAAAGCCTGCTCTTCTTCTAGATCTACAGCTATAACATCTGCTAATCTAGGATTAAAACCTGCTGAACCTCCTGCTACTACTCTAAACCCAGTAACATCTGCCATAATTCCTACATCTTTACTATATACACTTCCACAAGCATTTCTACATCCAGCTACTCCTATTTTTGTTCTACAAGGCATATCCATATATTGATATTTCCTTGATAGCTTCATACCTGTACTGATAGTATTGTATTTTGATCTTTTGCAGAATCCTGCTGGACACATTTCCACATTTTTAACGGTATTTTGTTTTATTACTGCAGGTTCCATTTGGAGTTCTTCCCATATAGAATTTAAATCACTTTCCTCTAAATTAGTTATTAAGATTCTCTGACCAGAAGTTATCTTTAAAGCTCCACCATATTTTTTTGCTACTTTAGCTATTTTTTCAAGATCTTCTGGTGTAATAAAACCTCCTGGAATGTGAGGAGTTATGCCAAACTTCCTTTTTCCATTTCTTATTTTTTGTAAATTTCCAAAATGTTTATCCATAAAGTCCTCCTTTAATAATTTAAATTTTCCAAATGTATTCTCCATTTTTATTTATATATCTAATCCTATTTTCAAACACAACCTTAGCAACACCATCTACAAACCTGGATACTTCATCAAAAATTGGTTCTACAACAAATTTACCTTCTTTATCTATATAACCCCATTTACCATCTATCTCTACAGATATCAATCCTTCAGTAATAATATCTACATTATCAAATTTGACTTGAATTATTTCTTTACCAGCCTTATCTATGTATCCATATTTGTCTTGAATAGCTACTGCTGCAACACCTTCAGAAAAACTATCTGCCCAATCATATTTTGTAGGTACCACCATTTCTGCTTTTGCATCTATGAATCCATATTTATTGTTAACCTCAACTGCTGCTAACCCTTCACTAAAGTCATTAGCTGTAAAGTACTTTGGTGCAATGACCATTTCTCCTGTTTTATCAATATATCCATAGTTTTTTCCTGATTGAACTGCTGCAAAACCTTCGCAAAACCCATAGGCATAATCATATTTAGGTTCTATAATCATATTCCCATTTTTATCTATATATCCTAACTTTCCTCCTGATTGAACCAGAGCTAAACGTTCTGTAAAGTCAAAGGCATCTAAAAATTCAGGCTGTATTACCATTTCGCCTTCCTTATTTATATACCCCCATTTATAATTTAATTGAACTGCTGCTAGTCCTTCTGAAAAATCTTTAGCTTCATTAAACTTTGGAGATACTACTAGCGTTCCTTTATTATCTACATACCCCTTTTTATTTTGCAACTCAACTACAGCTAACCCTTCTCTAAAATCATAAGCATCATCATATTCAGGTTTAACCACTAAATTTCCTTGGCCATCTATAAATCCAAATTTATCATCTATGCTTATCATAGCTAAATCACCATTAAATTCATCTGCATAATCAAATTCAGGTTTTATAACAATTTCTCCTGTTTTATCTATATATCCATATTTTCCGTCTAATTTTATTGGATAAAGTGTACTCTCTATTTTCATATCTAAAAATCTCCTTTCCTATTTATCAAATAGCCCGCCAGTTTTATTACTTATTTTAGCTTTTCTAGTTGAGCCAATATTTTTCTCTGCTCTTAAATTAGATCCTTGCTGAGAACTTTTCTTCTTTTTTTCTTCAATTATTTTTTTCATCATTTTAATATTTTTTTCTGACATGTGTATCTCCTTTAGTGAATATAAATTTTTATATATTCTTATTTACCTATTCTATCACAAAATTTTATATTTAATCTGAAAAACTCAGACCAAAGTTTTCTTTGTTCTGAGTTTATTAAATTACACTTGTTATAACCACAGATATATCTTTAAACAAATCTATTTCATATGTTTTAATATCCTCACGAGTTATAGGATGATAAATAACTCTTATCACCGGTCTATCTGGAAAATTTTCATTTTGTCTTACTACATAACCCTCTACTCCATTAGAAAGTTTTACACAAGTACCCAGAGGATATACAGCAAAAGATTTTCTAAAAGCTTTAACCACATCATCATCAAATAAAGTACCACTTCCTGCTAATATAAGTTCATAAGCATCACTAGGCATGAAAGATTTTTTATAATATTTATTATGTGTTACAGTATCATAAACATCACTTACATTAATTATACGAGCATATTTAGATATTCCATTACCTTTTAACTCATCTGGGTATCCTTTGCCATCAAATCTTTCATGATGTTGTCTTACAGCTTTAACTATACAGTTTGGTATTCTTATATTTTTTTTAAGAATATCTGCTCCCATTTCTGAGTGTTTTTTAAACTCTTTTAATTCTTCATCAGTTAAATTTCCAATTTTTTCGGATATGCTTTTAGGAAGTTGAGTTTTTCCTATATCATGTAAGATAGCTGCTAACCCAACTTCCTTTATCTCTGAACTACTCATTCTCATGGTATGTGCTAAAAATGTAGACATTATACACACATCCACACTATGTATATGTACAGTATTACTATAAGTTTGTATATCATAAATGCTTTTATTTATATCTGCATTTTGTCCAATATAAGTTATTAATTCCTCAACGCTTTTCACATAGTTACCCATGACAGTTTTATCACTTATCATAGATGTATTTTTCATTATATCTGACATACGTTTCATAGTAGTCTGCTTTAACAAACTAACATTTTCATCTTCTACAATAACATCTGATAGTCTATCATCTTCTACATAAACATAATATATCCCCATATCTTTCATTCTGCTTATATATGAAAAGTTCAGTTCAGTACCTGCTCTAAGTAGCACCTTACCATCCTCTGTAAATATATTTTTTCCAAGCACTTCATTTCCTTTAAGTCTAGATATCAATTCTAGTTTCACTTTAAACACCTCATTAAATAAATAATTAAGCAATTCCTTTCTCTAAATGTTTAATCCACTCTAACATTTTTCTTCTATATGCTTTACTATATAATTTTCAAATGTATTTATATTATACTATTTTGTTATCTTATATATTAATATATATTTTACCACATCCGCTTATGTTAGATACAAAAAACTCAGAACAAAATTTTCTTTGTTCTGAGTTTACCTATTGAGTAGATTTTTTTACTACCCTCTCACATCAATATGTTGTCCAACATTTGGATCTGCTGATTTTTCCAGCATATCTGTCATAGACTGTGCATTTTCCTTTCCAGTGTTCATAGCAATTTTCATTACTGATATACTAGCCTGTTCCATTGTTCTGCTTTGGCTCATCGACATTGATAAAGCTGCTATATCCATAAAGTACCCCTCCCCTTCTATAAACAGAGTTCACATGCATATAAAATCAATTATATAAATATTATCGTATATACATAAAATTTATTTACTGCTAATATTTTTACAATGATTTTAACAACTCTATAATTCCTTCATCTTGGCGATTAACCTGTGCAAACAGTGCCTGCGATACTTGAAGAAGTATATTATATTTTGCAAAGTTCATCATTTCTTTTGCCATATCCGCATCTCTAATTCTTGATTCTGCTGCTGTTAAATTTTCTGCTGTATTTTCAAGATAATTTATTCTATGCTCTAATACATTCTGAGTAGCTCCTAAATGCCCTCTGAAAGAAGATACTTTTTCTATAACATCATCAAATATCTTAATAGCAGCCGTAGCGTTTTCACGGGTTGATACATCTAATGCACATCCCATAATTTTACTACAACTTCCATTGGAGTCTGTTTTAACAAATTTAGCTATTACCTTTCCATCTTTAGATGTAACTGTTCCCCCTGATTCCCCACTTATATTAAGTGCTTTTGCTCTCATATCTTCTAATTCAATTCCCAAACTTTGCCCAGCATTAGGTCCTACTTGAAGTTTAATTTCTGAATTAACACCATTTCCCTTTTCTATACTAGAATTTAAAAGTTTTATAGTATTAAACTCTGTATTATTTCCTATGGCATTAATTTCTGAAGTTAGCTGATTAATTTCATCTTGTATATGCTTTCGATCTCCATCGCTACATGTACCATTAGCGGCTTGAGTTGCTAATTCCTTCATTCTTTGAAGTATTGAATGTGTTTCATTTAGAGCTCCTTCTGCAACTTGTATAACTGAAATACCATCTTGAGCATTTCTTGATGCCTGCTCTAATCCTCTAATTTGACCTCTCATTCTCTCAGATATTCCAAGACCGGAAGGGTCATCTGCTGCTCTATTTATTCTCATTCCAGAAGAAAGCCTCTCCATGGCTTTTCCAGCCATAAGCGCATTTTTTGACATATTTCTATATACAATCATAGCATTCATATTATGATTAATTACCATATACCATTCCCCCCTTGGTATAAATTAACTGATCATAAGTATTATTTTACCACATTGCCTTATATTTAAACATAAAAAAACAAATGCGAAACCTAAGTATCGCATTACATAAGCATTTAATTTTTTAATTTTTTTCCAAGTGACAGTTATTCTTAGAAGATAGTAGCATTATTTATATCGTTGAACAAATTTCTGTAAATTTATAACATTATTATTGATTTGTTCAACACTAGATATGACTTCTTCTGTAGCTGCTGCTTGTTCTTCACTAATTGCACCTATACTTCCTATTGTATTATTAATTTGATTTACACTATCACTCATTTCCCCTAATATCATCTCAATACTTTTAACTGCTTCCTGAGATTGCTCTGCTAGTTTTCTCACTTCTCCTGCTACTACCGCAAATCCACGTCCATATTCACCAGCCCTAGCGGCTTCTATAGCAGCATTAAGTCCTAATAAATTTGTCTGAGTTGCAATACTTCTTATGAATTGTAAAATTTTTGTAGTATCCTTATTCTTATTACTCAAATTGTTAACAAGTTCAATTGAATCCTGCCCTGTATCGGCCAAGCTTACTGCTGATTCTGCAACTTGATTTATATTTTCCGTTACTTGTTTCACAATTTCAGCTAAATTCGTTACATTTTCTATAAGCTTATCATTATTTTCAAAATCTATTCCTGAACTAAGGGTTCCTATAACTTCATTATTTACACCATATATAGGTGTAAAAATAGTTTTTATACTTCTTCCATAAACCTGTGGTGGAACATCTGCAAAAGTTTCTTTTGATTTACGAATACATTCTTCAATATTAGTAATACCTTTTATAGGTTTTCCTTCTGGTAAATCTAATTCAAATTCTTTTGCTCTATAATAACCTATATACTTTTCTAAGTCCGTTAGGCCAACTGCCATATCCTCATGAACAATTTTGTTGAAATACGGTAATATCAATTTAAAAGCAGCTAATATTTCCTGATTAGTTTTAAAAAATTCATTTTGTGACATTTCAACACCCTACCTTATATTCATAAAATTTCTTGTACAATTCGAAAAAATCAATAACAAATATAGTTTATTTTAATAACTTTGTCCCTTTTATCCACTGTTCAGTTTCTTCTATACCATGCTCTAAAGTAAACAGTGGCTCCCAATCCATAAGTTCTTTAGCCTTTTCATAATTACACTTAAGCTTCATAATTTCACTTTGAGGGTGAATATGTTTTACATGATGAACTTTGACTCTATCCTTTGTTATTATATCTGCCAACTCATTTACAGTTACATCTCTTCCCGTTCCTGCATTTACTATTTCACCGTTAACTTTTTTCGAGTATCCTGTCATTACTACAAATCTAGCACAGTCCTTCACATAAAGAAGATCTCTTGTCTGCTCCCCTGACCCATATATATTTATATTTCTTCCATGAATCGAATTATTTATAAATATAGCGACAACTCCACCTTCTCCACCAGTTTTCTGGAATGGGCCATAAGTATTAAATGGCCTTATAACAACTATAGGTACCTTATCAGCATTGTAATATGATAGAACCATATTTTCCGCTGCTATTTTAATTCCCCCATATGGAGAAACAGGTTTTGTAGGATGACTTTCATCTATTCCTTTATCATCTGATGCATCATAAACCATGCATGTGCTCATAAATACAACTTTACATGGATACGTATCTTCTGAAGAATCTAAAACCCATCCATCTCCATCCATGTTTCCATTTTTACCAAACATCTGAACTTTAGCTTTTTCAAGTATATTAAAAGTACCAACAGTGTCATTGAAAAAAGTGGTTCTTGGATCATCTATACTATCTTGAACATTTATTGATGCTGCAAGATGATATATTATATCAAATTTTTCTTTAAAAACTACATTAAGAGCTTTTTCATCTTTAATATCTCCAGTTAAAAACTTGAAATTATCCTTACTTTGAAACTCTTGTATATTTTCTAATCTCCCATTAGATAGATTGTCAAAAGCCACAACATTATGTCCATCCTCTAATAATTTTTTTACTACCCAACGGCCTATAAATCCTGCTCCACCAGTTACTAATATATTCATGTGTATCAGCTCCTCTATAATGATATTTAATTTAAGCTACTATATGTTATTTTTCCTAGTAAAAGTTTATTACTTTACTGAAATTAATATGTTACTTATTCTCTCAGCACCTTTACCATCTATAATTTTAGAAGCTTTTTTACTCATAGCTTTTCTTAAATTATAATCTTTTGAAACACTCTTTACAACTTTTATAAAGTCTTCTTTTTTTATTTTATTAAACCAACCAATGTTTTTTATTATCCCTAAGTCATGCATCTTATTTGCAATCTCTTCTTGATTATCTGCAATTATTATTCCAATGGAAGGTACTCCACAAACAGCCAATTCATATAATGTACTTCCACAAGCTGAAATAGCTATATCACATTTCTGCATTAGTTCATACATATTTGCATTATAGTATATTTTAATTTTTTCACTTTCAAAATCTTTTACACTGTTGTTGGCGTTAAAAGAAGGCCCTATAACCACATGAAAATTATAATCTAAATCTGAACCCCACCTTAAAAATTTTTCAGTAATATAATTAGGATCTGCCCCTCCTACCGTGAGCATTATATCTTTTACTTTTTCATTTACATTTTTACCAGAAGGTTGCGCAAATTCTTCCCTTAGCATTACATATTTACAACCAACCATAAGTTTTGTTTCTTTATTTGTCTTATAACTAAAATCCTCACCATCTATGTTCTGATTTATTAAAAAATCTACATTAAAATAATATAAATTCATATCATCTATGTAAGCTGTTTTTGAAAACATATTCTTAGTTCTATTAAAATATTCTTCATCCACATCATAACTATCAGTAATTAAAATATCTGCTTCAACTTTTTGTAAATCTTGTATTAAATAATCTTCTCTAACTAATTTAACCTTAAAACCTTCATTTAAAATTTTTTCTATTCCTTTTTTATATTTATCTGAAACTCCTTGTTCTATGTCCGTATTGAACTGGCATACTTGACTACTTTTCATAAAAAATTGCAAACTACTTACGTCTATTCTACATAGAAAAAACACATCATTGTTTTTTGAAAGCTCTTTTGCTAAAACTAATGTACGCATTATATGCCCCATCCCTATTTTGGAACCGCCATCTGCTCGAATTGCTATTTTCATAAAACTACCTCCATTAATGTCTAAATAAGCCCTTCCCCTAAAAGCATTTCTCTGACCTGCTCCTTAGGTATGGGAGACATACTAGATGAGTTATAACTATCTACTTCAGCTATTTTTTCATTATAATAATATTTTTCAAGCTCTCTAATATAAGTTGGAGGTAATACTGCATACATATGTCCAAGGTCATAAGCAAATTCTGATTCTTCTCTAGTCATAAGCTCTTCAAACTTTCTTTCACCAGCTCTTAATCCTATGCTTTTAATATCTACATCTTCATAGCACATATTAAGCTTCTTACCAGTTTCTTCTACCACAACTTCAGCTAAATCTTGAAGCTTTATAACTGGCATTTTTAATATAAAGGCTTCTCCACCATAAGCTTTTTCCCCCGCCATCATAATAAGTTTTACTGCCTGACTTAACGTCATCATAAACCTTGTCATAGTTGAATCTGTAACAGTTATACATTTATTTTCTTGTATCTGCTTTTTAAAAAGAGGTATCACTGACCCACGAGAGCCCATAACATTTCCAAATCTAACAGCTACAAATCTTGTTTTAGCATTACCCTTACTAAAATTTGCTGCCTGTACAAGTTTTTCTGCTAAAAGTTTTGTAGCACCATAGGTATTAGTGGGATTTATAGCTTTATCCGAACTTGTAAATACTACAGAATCTACATCATTATATATAGCTGCCTTTATAACATTTTCCATGCCATCAATATTAGTTTTAATAGCTTCTGTAGGATTATATTCACAAGCAGGCACATGTTTCATAGCAGCAAGATTAAATACTACATCTATATCATTCATGGCTCTTTCTATTCTTTCATAATTTCGTACATCCCCAATAAGAAATCTAAAGTTTTTGTCATCATTAAGCTCATTTTCCATTATAAATTGTTTATACTCATCTCTACTAAATATTCTTATTACTTTTGGTTGTTCTTTCACAATCTCCTTTGCAAGCCCATAACCTATGGTGCCTGTACCACCGATTATAAGAATCTTTTTTCCAGTGTAATATCCCATGCTAATCCTCCAACTATAATTATTATATTTATTTGATAGATAACAAAATGATTAGTAGCATTAACTACTAATCACTGAATTAATTGTCTATTAATTTCCATTCCATAGGTGTACCCTTGTTAATATCTTCTTTTGCTGTTTTTCCAATAATTTCATTATAATACCTAGTATGCATCCCATATCCTGGTCTTATAGATTTCACATTGCTTTCTGTAAAAACTTCTCCTTTTTTTATGTTCTTAACAATAAATAGCGATCTAGAAAACGCCTTACTATTTTTCATTTTATCAGTTAAATCATAAGTAACAGTTCCTAAAGCTTTCTCAATTTCTCTTATTGATTTCACCATAGCTTTTAATTCATCTGGCTCTAAAGAAAATCCCGCATCTGGTCCACCATCTGCTCTACATAAAGTAAAATGTTTCTCTATAATTTTAGCTCCAAGTGCCACAGCTGCTATAGGTACAGAAATACCTAATGTATGGTCTGATAAACCTGATACCACATTAAATGTTTCTGCTAAATTAGGTATAGTTTTTAGATTCATATCTTCTAACGGTGCTGGATAGCTACTTGTACATTTTAAAAGTGCTATTTGATTGTTTCCTACTCTCTTACACGCATCTGCAGCTTCTTGTATTTCACTTAATGTAGCAATTCCTGTTGATAAAATCATAGGCTTTCCTTTTGATGCCATATATTCTATTAATGGAATATCTGTAATTTCAAAAGAAGCTACTTTATATGCTGGTACATTCATATCTTGAAGAAAATCAACTGCTGTTTTATCAAAAGGTGAAGAAAAAAATATTAATCCCTCTTCTTCAGCAATCTTTTTAAGTTTAGGCTGCCATTCCCATGGAGTATAAGCTTCCTTATATAGATTATAAAGAGTTCTTCCATCCCATAAAGTCCCCTGTTTTATTTGAAAGTACTTATTATTACAATCTATAGTTATTGTATCAGCTGTATACGTCTGTAGTTTAATAGCATCAACTCTTGCTTTAGCAGCTTCTTTTATAAGTTTTACTGCATTATCGAAACTTCCATTATGATTTGCTGAAATCTCTGCTATGATAAATACTGGTTGTTCACTACCTACTATCTTATTTGAAACCTTAATCATCTTATTCATAAAAGCAAACCCTCGCATAAGTTGTTTATAATATTTAATATAATTGTCACATTTGACTTTTTGATATCCTAGTCTTTCAAAAACTTTTTGCGACTTTATGTTATCATATTTAACATAACCAACAAATTTATTTATTGGTAGTTCTACATTTATTTCTAGCAACTTCAACATTTCTATTGATAGGCTACATCCTCTATAATTAGCATCTATACTATAACTAATTTTAGCTTCTTTATTTTCAATATCAATAATCACTTTACCTGTTGGAATATTTTCGTAATAAAATACAAATATATCACAGGTATTAGAATTTAATTTATTTTGAAACCAATTAACATGTTCCTCATATTTTATTTTATTACTATTAAATGAATTTTCTCTTACTGTTTTATCATTTGCCCAATTAAATAATAAATCACAATCGTTATATGTTGCCTTTTTTAAATACTTCTGCATTCTATCTCACCTTTACTTTAAATATTTTAAAATATTTAAATCTTAAAATATATATGAACTTTGTGTATGTCTTCCATTTATAGTATTATATTTTCTGTTCGACATTTATATTAATTTCTTTTAAACTTTTATCTATATCCTACAAGTTTAATATCGCTTTCATATTAAACTTGTTACCATTTTTGCTAAATAAATATTTATATATTGTACTAATTAATTTAAAATCCTCTTCAGTATATAATGTACATATTAATTCCGAATAATTAATATCATTTTTATATTGTGCTAACGTAAAAATTTTATGATTTTCCCAAATATACGGTGTAACATGTTCCTTATCCCTTTGCCTTACAGCCTCATTAAATGCTTTTTCCTTCTTGAAGCTCTTCTTTAAACTGTTCTATACGTCTAACTAATGCTTTTGCTTCAATTGGACTTAGACCATATTCTTCTTTTAACTATATCAAAAATCTATTATAAGGATTTTTCACTTCCATCCTTTCGGATGATTTTACAATCATGGGCTAACATCTCCATTCATTTGACTTATATTATATTTACATTATATCCACCCAGGGTCATTTGAACCAATACTATAATATAACATATGACCCACCTCTTCTAATATAATTTATTATTCTTCAATTAATTGCTACCACATTCTTGGATTAATTATTTCTTTTTCAATATTAGCAAATTCTGTATTTATAAATTCTAAATCCTTTTCTGAAAAATCAATATCATTATTAAAATTTTTAATATTACTTAAAAGTTGTGTTTTATTTTCACACCCTATTATAATGTAGTCAATATTTTTCTGATTTTTAACAAATGCTACTGCTAATTCTTCTATAGTTATCTTTTTATGTTCACTTAATTTTCTTAAGTTGTTTATATATTCATATGTTTTTGGATTAATTCTATTTGCCTTTTCTTTATCCAAAAATAATAAACCTTGAAGAAATACACTTCTCACTGATATTTCAATTCCTTTTTCTTTTGCTTTCCTCAATAAATCATACTTTAACCATTTTATATCAAAAATATTAAACGGAATTTGAACCACATCAATATAATCTGAAAAATTTAATATTATCTCTTCCAGTTCATATGTATCATATATAGAAACTCCTAGTTTTTCAATCTGACAATTTTCTTTCAGCAAATTGAAATACTTAAATATTTCTTCATCGTCTATTAAATCTTCCATACTATGGTATAAATAATAATCTATTTTGGATACACATAAGTTTTGTAATGAACTTGCTAAATTTTCTTTTATTTGACATAACAAATCCCTGTTTTTACCTAATTTTTGCAATTTTGTTGTAATTTTAAACTGTTTATTTTGTTGTTTCATAAACATTCCTATTATTTGTTCTGCATCTCCATATGCTGCAGCAGTATCTATTATTCTCACACCATTCTCATACGCTGCATTCAATAAGTCAAAAGCCTTAATCCTAGAAGGCTTTCCCTCTATATTATTTATTCCATAATCTAATCCAAGTTGCGCTGTACCTAGAACAAATTGATTCATTTCTTCACCTTCTATTCTATTAAATTACATTGGATAGATGTTCCCTTATCAATATTAAATTTAACTACTCTCCCACAATAATCTCTTTATAATATCGTGTATGTATTCCAAAACCCGGTCTAATAGAACAATCATTATCTACTGTAATAACTTTTCCTCACTAATTCATTTGCTTTTTTAAAATTTATTCATATTTTATCCACACCTAATTATTTATTCTAGCTTCTGCTTAATATTTTTGTTTATTTCCTGAAGTTTTTGATATTTATCAAACAGCTCCATTATATCATGTAAACAAAAATTGTATTTTTTCTTATTATACAGATGACTATATATAGTATTAATTAATATAAAATCTTCTTCAGTATCTAATGTCAATCTTATATTTGCCCAGTTTTTGTTATTTATTACAAAGGATTTGGTAAATAACTCCTCATGCTCTCTAATGTACGGCGTTACATGTTCCCTCTCCCTTTTTTCTACAGCATTCTTCCAAGCCATTTCCAAAGCCTTAAAAGTAAAACATTCGCAATCCAAACCAATAGGATAAGTTCTTGGCATATTATTACAACTATAATCTGTATTTTCTTTTATTAGTTTGTTAATTATTTCATCTACTAGATTATAATCAATTAGTGGATCATCACTAGTAATTCTTACAATAACATCTGCATTATTTTCAGTGGCAGCCTTGTAATATCTATCAAGAACATCTTCTTCGCTTCCCCTAAATTTTTTTACTTTTTCAAATTTTAATATATCAATTATTTTATCATCGTTTTCGTTAATAGTTGTCGCAATTACAATATCATTTAAATTACTACACTTTTCTAATCTTCGTATCACATGTATTAAAACTGGAATATCACATATTTTTTTTAAAACCTTTTCTGGCAATCTAGTAGATCCTGTTCTTGCTTGAACAATTGCTACTACTCTCATAACGTTATACTTCCCTTCAAATATATTGACCGCAATCAATTTTAATTACTTCACCAGTTATATTATTTGATTTATCGCTAGCTAAAAATGCTGCCAAATCAGCAACTTCTTCTGGTTTAGTTAATTTTCTAATTGCACATTCTTCTAAAACTAATTTTTTTATTAATTCACTAGTATTTTTTTGTCCTTCGGTTTCTATATAACCTGGCGCAATAACATTAACATTTATATTATTCTTTCCAAGTTCTTTTGCTATGGTTTTTGTAAAACCCACTATGGCTGCTTTACCTGAACAATAACCAACACTTCCTTCTCTACCTCTTAACCCATTAACTGAACCTATGTTTATTATTTTACCTTTGTTTTGTTGAATAAAATGATTAACTACAGCTCTTGTATAATTAAAACAAGGCTTTAAAGTATTATTAATACCATACTCCCATTGTTCTTCAGTAATTTCCCATATAGGTTTATCCTTAGCTATGCCTACATTATTAACTAATATATCAATTTTTCCAAAAACACTTATGGCTTTTTCTATAACATTAAATGATTGTTTATAGTCTGAAGCATCTGCCTTAATAGCAACAACCTTATCTAAATATTGATTGCAAATACTCTTAGCAATTTCTTCACTATTCAAATGCGTAATAACAACTTTACAATTATTATTAACGAAATTTTCTAAAATTGCTTTTCCAAGTCCTTTCGTTCCACCTGTTACAATTGCAACTTTTTCACTTAACATCTTCTACACCTTCAATACTCTTATTTAATGCTTTTCAAAATTTTTATATAAAATATCTTAGTTATATTTTATATAAAAATTTTGTTGCAACAATTGCATTTTGTTTCAACAAACACGGAATATCATCTATAATAGGATACGTTACTAAACTTTGCTCTGAAAAGTACGCATTTTTTATTTTTACAATATCCGTTTTAGTAATTGGACAACACATTGGTCTCTCTACCTGTTTATTTTCATCTTTCTTAATTATCAGTATACCAGTAGGATTCAAAGGATTTAGACTTACATCAAACAATCTATGCTCTATAACGTCATAACCAAGTTCTAAAACTGTTGAATACAATTTTGTAATATACCCATGGGACATCATTCTCTTTCTTGCCTCAGTATTTGCAAGTTCATAGGACGGCTCTAATAAAACTAAATATTTGTTAGTTATACGGTATAATTCTTGTAAGGCCTCTTTCTCCTTTCCTCCATTTGGCTCAATTGAATGGGAAGTATACACAATATCGACTGAACTATCTTTTAATGGAGTACAAAATAAATCACCTACAAATAATTCAGCATTCTTAATTTTTACTTTATCTAAAAAACTATTAGCATATTTAATTCTAGACCAAGACAGATCAAATCCATAAATCCTTTTAGGTTTATTAGTTAATGACCCTATTAAATTACCTAAAGTCGTTGCTTCGCCTACACCTGCCTCTAGTAGTGAATCAAATTTCCCTAAATTATTTATAACATTTGATAAATACATACAATATTCATTTTTTAGTAAAGGATCTCTATTATATGCATCAATATAACTACCTGCCTGAAAATCATAGCTTATTAATATATCTTCAATTGAATTACTTTTGTTTCCTTCTACCTCTTTTAAATATTTGATTATATTTCCATTTTTCATATATATCTCTTTAACTCTATCTAAAATTTCAATTTTATCCAAATTATTCACCTTCCCTCTAAAAACTATTCTTCTAGCATTTTTATTATATTTACCTCTTTCAATATATCTGCCGCTGCTTTAATATTACTAAAAGATAAATCTGATTTATTAGCAATATCCAGCAATGAATTTTTTCCATCCGAATAATTTAACACCCATAAAATTGAATTATGCATCTCTGTAACATATTTGGTTGCTATTTTTCTATATAAACCCCTTTTTCCTAGTTGTGGCTCACATTTAGGGTATAAATTAATATATTTTTCATTATTTTCAATTATATTAATAACATCCATATATTTATTAAATGTATCTTCTAAAGAATTTGGTTTTACAAAGTTAATATCATCTGCAGACGTATGATATTCAGCAAATCCAGCACCATACATACTCCTCATCAAGGACCCTACTGGCAAATTAAATCCTGGTGAACAAAACTGCCTTTCATCACTTCCAGTTGGAAAAAAATCAATTATTTTATAATTTTCACTTGAATCTTTTAAAACTTTCTCCACTATTACATCTATCTCCGCATTTCCTATTCTACTTCTCTTATAGGTCGATATTCCTTCATCACCACAACAGGTAGCAACTAGCCCGTACTTAATATTATGGACATTTTTTTCATTTAAACTTAACCAAGTAATTGATCCAATAGTCTCTGGAATAAATAAAAATCTATAAGAATATTTAAGTTTTCTACCAGTAAGTTTCTTTGCAATATTTGCAATAACTGCTGGCCCGCTTAAATTGTCATTACACATTGATGGATGACATATATAACTAGTAAGTAAAACTTCTTTGTCAGTTTTTCCTTTTATAAAATATTCTCCATAAGTTAAAAAACCATCAGTTAATGAAGAATCTATAACAACTTCATAGATATCTTCTTTTAAATTGTTATACTCATTATGAGATAAACAAAAACCCCAATTTTCAGTATAATAAGATGCAATAAATGGTATCCATTCTGGATATTCTGGTAAAGTAAACAAATGTTCTTGTAGCTCGTTTAATCCCATTTTTTTGTTAATAGGACTACTATAGCCCATTACATGAAGGTTTGACTTTTTAAAATCAATTATCTTTTCATCTTTTGAATTTTTTACATAAGCATCATTTATGTTCCACTCTTTTGGTATAGTCCAATCGAACACTTGTGTACCAGATGGAATTTCTGTAATTTTTATTGAGACCTTATTTTTTATAATATTTAAAGTTTCCCTTACTCCATTGCCTGTAATACTTCTACATATAGGATATGCTTCCTCAATGAAACTGTATATTTCTTGACCAACACTCATACTACCATCCATAAAATAATTCTTCTCCTTTATTCTTTTCTAAATACTAAACTAAATAAATTCCCCCAAAAAGGTGGTGCTTTAAAGGTTATACTCCTACCTTGATTTTTCAGTTTTATGGCTTCAGCAACTAATAATATATCCTTCTCAATATTTGCATACGGAGTTTCCTCGTAGAAAAAGTATTTAGACACCTTCTTGCACTTTTTAGAATCAAAAAAGTCAATAAAATGCTTTGTTGTAAAAGCAAAAAAATCTGATTTTGAGACTGGAAGAGTAAATTTTTCTTTAAATAACTTAAAACAAACTGAATCAACATTTGGAACACTAGTTATATATATATATCCCCCTTCATTTAGAACGGAAAAAGCTTTTTCTAAATAATCTTTTGGATATGGTATATATTGTATAACACCTCTAAATATGATTAAATCAAATTTTTCATCAATATCTAAATTACTAAATATTCCCTTCCAAACTTTATATTTACCAGCTACTTCTCTTGCTGCTTCCTCTCCAAATTCAACACCAAAACATTGGTAACCATTTTCGTTAAATATATCCAAAAAATTTCCTGCTCCGCATCCCACATCTAAAACCTTAATCTTTTTATCCTTATTAATAAATCTATCAATTAGCTCGAACTCTAATTTATACATTTGTTTTCTTTTTTCTACTAAATCAGTATCTATTAAATGCATCTGCGATAGATAATGCTTCCAGTATTTACTCAATCCACTACTATTAAGCCTCTTTTTAGCTAATACAAGATTACATTTATTACATTTTGCAACATGGCAGTTATCTTCTGTATAATATATAATTTTAAAATCATCTGCTCCGCACCATGGACATTCATCTAATATTTCATAGTCTTCTTCATTAAAATTCACAATTTACCTTCTTTCATAAAACAACTAAATTTTTTATTCCAAACTAAACAACATATTAATCATTTACTAAAAACCTACTTAACTTTGGCATAATCTTTAATAAATTATTCAATAA
>CAZKOJ010000007.1:34398-55735 GCA_964554365.1 uncultured Clostridium sp.
ATCCTTTGCATATTTCCCCTCTGTTCCATTACTACTCTTATATAAATACATATAAGCAATAAATTTAACTTCATCATCAACTAAACTTTCACAAAATCCCATAATTTCATCAATGTTATAAACATATTCTAAATACTCAAAAGAACTATTAACATACTTTTCAAAAATATTTCTATTAGGTTGATGTATATATACATAATTATCCAAATTAAAATTTACTACTTCAAGTAGTATACATTTAGATAATCTTATATGTTGAAATTTATCTTCAGACTCTTCAAAAGTATTAACAATTTCTACACATTCCAACTCGGTTAATACTTTTATAGTCAATAAGCATTTAAAAAATTCTTTTATTTTAGAATTACTAAGCGTACTATATATTTCTATCATATTACTATCTAATAAATATCTTTTAAACATTCTCTTGTGATAATTATTTTTTAGTAAATTTTGTGATAATATTTTAAAGAAAACATCATCGTAATTCACTTTATCATAATATTGAAAAATATTACGATATTTATTAAATATGAAACATTTTTCAATGCAATCATTGTAATTATTACTAATTAATTCTTCAAGTTGTTCTTTAACACTTTCTTCAAAATAGTCTTCAAAAATAAAATTATTTTCAGTTTTATCTTGATATTTTTCAAGTTTTTTCAAAACATTTTTAACCTTATTTTCAATATCATTTTCACTATGAGTATCTAAACTATTTACAAGTCTATTGATTGTTTTTATTAAATCTTTCGAATTATAAGCAGAAACTACTATTCCTTTTTCAATTAAATTTTTATACATTGCCTCACCTATTTTATGGGTAACAATTGATTTTTTACCAAAATACATGGAATCAATTACAGTAGAAGAAGATGTTGTTATATTCATATGAACGTTCTCAATTAATGCAAATATAGGTACATCCATAATTTCCCATTCAATATTTGAACTTTTGATTTCTTTTAACCTATCGATTAAAGTATGTTTATATTCTTCATTGATAAGTGGATGAAATCTAATAAACCATCTCCAATTTTGTGGAGATTTTTCTATTGTCTGAAAAATGAAATCATCCATTACGTCACTTTGTGTGTATAAAATATTAATGTAGTTGTCTTCATTAAACTTATTAAAAACTTCATTAGAATAAATATTAACTTTTCCCTTAATTCGTTCCCACAAAGCTAACCATGTATTTCCACCATCAACAGCATCATGATATCTACTAATATTTTTATTCCAAGCCTTTACTAATAACATTTCTTCTTTTGACCAGCTCCAAAATAATTTTGGAAGTAATTCATACCCTTCCCTAGGAACTTTATTCCATGATGCATATGAATACCCATATGAAGAATTGTACCCATGTTGTAAATCTATCGAAAGTATACCCATTTCTTTGCACGCCAAATTATATCCAAATCCGATATCCGTATAATAACATACTACAAAAGCAAATTTAGGTTTCGAATAGTTAAATATAGTTTTAAAATAATCTGCACTAATTCTTATTTGTTTATATTCATTAACTATCCACTTTACGGTAATTGCAGGCATTTCATATCCAATATTATTAAAAAAGGCTCTCATCTCTTTGAAAAAATCATCATATTTATTAAAATTATAATTAAATTTATCATATTTTTCCCTATTATAATTTTTTGATATGTAGCAACTTATGTCATTATTAATTCTGTAAGAATTAATGTTTGTGTTGCTTTTATATGTATTAGAAGTCGTATATTCTAATAACAAACTTTTTCTATCCATATTCTCTAATTCTTTAATTAAATAATCGCAAAATCTATCGTACCATATATTTTCTATATTCGTTTTAACCCCTGTATGTGTCAAAAAAACAGCATCACAATCACTATTAATCAATTCATCAATAATTGTCTGATTAATTTCTTCATATTTAACTGTCTTACTACTATCTTTATTTTTTGATTCACTTTCTTCATCTGCTTTTTTATTAAGATTATAATATGTTATGAATAAAGCAAGTTTAATCCTTACAATCGGCCATATGTGAACTCCCTCAACATTCCAATTGTCCACTGGATATTTACTTTCTATGTAATTAATAAACTGCATATATTTTTCTATTTCCATAAATTCACCTCTTAAAATTGTATATCTATTTTACTTGTAAAAAACTGTTTAGAACTATATTTTAAATTATTAGAGTCACATGTATTTAGTAGCTGGTGTAGTAATTCTTCAGCTTTTTTCTGATCTTTATTTTTTATAGCTTCATTTAAAAGATAAAGAACAACTTTATTCTTTTCTTCTACATTTTCTATATTATTATAAAAAACATATACATTTTTTAGGTTGTAAACTTTAGACACATATTTACAAATAAAAGTATTGTATATACAATACACTTCTTCTGTATATTTAAATTTTAATATTACTTTGGCAATTTCAATTTTAACTAAAAGACTATCTACATTATCTTCTATATTTTCACTATTTAAGATTAAATTATAAAAAAACTCCTTTAAATCAAAGTATTTTCCAATTAAGTATTCTATATAATTTTCTAATATAGAGTAGTTTGTTTTATGTATAGAAGAAATAAATTCATTCTCATATTCATGTATATTTAAAAATATATTTTCGTTCCATTCTAATTTTTTTTGTAAAACTATAATGTTATTTTGTAGTTGTTCAGCTATTTCTAAGCTTTCAACTTCACCTAATAAATTTCCATAAATTTCTATTGAATCTTTAGTTTGATTCTTCATTTGAAATATATATGCTAAATTATACAAAAGATCGAAATTGTTTTTTTCTATATATAGCCCTTTTTTTACTATTTTTTCAGCATCATCAAGTTCTCCCTGCATAATTGCTACAGTTGCCTTAATAGAATAAATTTCTATATCTTCTTTTACTATTGTTTCATATTCCCCTATTATTTTTTTAGCTTCAGTTAATTGTCCACTTTCTATAAGATTTCTAATTGTATTTTTCACCTGAACTTTATATTCTTCAAATTTTTTATCTTTTGATTTTTCATTAGTTAATAATTCTTCCTTTAAAACCTCAATACCTTTTTTCATGTAGGGATAAACGTCTAAAGCCTTTCTTAGATATTTAATATAAGCTTTTTTATCCTGCTTGTTTTCCATGGCAATACTAACGAAAATTAAAAACTTATCTTCTTCCTCATCTAAAATATTGATATAATCGTCTTTTATTAACTGTTTATTATAAATACATTCAATATATTTGGCTCCAACATTAATATACTGAGTAAATATTTTTTTATAATCTATATCATCTAATTTGTCCATTAAAAGAATATACCTACACAAAATTTTATTTAACCTTAAATTACTTAAGTTTAAATCATCTGCAAAACATTTTATATATTTTACCGTAATCTCAGTAAAATCCTCATATTTCTTTAAAACATATTCTAAATACCTATTTATATTTTTGTCCCACACATCTAATAATAAATTTGACATGGATCTACAATATTTAAGCTTATAATAAATAATATCTCCAAAGCAATTATCTGAATTATTAAAATCTCCCTTAAATATTAAATCATCAATTAGCTTTTGTAAACCATTATCATTTTTAATATAGTTATATCTCAATAAATATAACTTTGAATAATCATTATCATACACAGAAAAAAGTTCATATATATCATCATTGCAATAACATTCTAATGTTAAGAAAAATTTTTCCTCTTTTGCTTTATCTCCATGAATTTTTTCTTCGTAAAAATTTTTAAGGTGTTCCAGCTTATTTGTTTTTATGGCAGACTTAATTATAAGTTCTATACTATTTACTATATATTTTTCCTTCTCTATCTGAAAAGCAAAATACAGAACTTCATCAAATTTTTCAAGTTTAAAATATAGTTTCACTATATCCTGTAATGCTTCATCTTTTTGGCCTAGGGTATACATTCCTAAGCTTACATCAAAATTTATCTTCATGTTATGATAATTATCGCATGAATTTATATATTTTTTATAAGTTTCTAAAGCTTTTTCATATTCCCCTGTTAGTCCTTGAGTTTTTCCTAGATAAAACATTAAATCAATATATTGTCCATCTACTTTTAATCCTTCTGTGCAAACCTCTTTTGCACACTGATCTTCTTTAAAGTCTAGATAGCATAATGCCATCTGGTAATATACATATTTATACTTCTTTTTTTCTTTACAACTTTGAAGAAGGTTATACGCAACTTTAGCAATCTCATAAGCTTCATCATAGTCTTTATGACTTCTATAGGTTACAGAAAGCTGAAATAAATAATAAATATTCTCGGGTTCCTTTTCCAAAGCCCTTTTTAATAAAATACTTGTTCTTATAAATTTTTTATCTGCAATTTCTTCATTTTCTTCTACATACCCATAATGCACTATAGTTGTTTCTAAATCAATTGTAGGTTCTTTAAATATTGGATTGTTATGAACAATCCCTTCATAATGAAAATCACCATCATTTTTAAATAATCTTGGTGATTTAAGTATTGCATAGGGTGCATCTTTAGATAACGCGAACATATTTTTAACATCTAAAAGTCCTGTATTAAAAGGTTTAGCTTTTGGTGATTTTAAAAATGCAATAATATTATTACAATCCATAATTTCTTCATCTGCATCTATTATTAAAATCCATTTTCCCTTTGCATAACTTATGGACTTGTTTCTCATTCCTGAGAAATCACCTTCCCATTTGTGAAAAAAAATTTTATCCGTATAGCCTTTTATAATTTCAATAGTGTTATCCTGAGAACCTGTATCTATAATAATTAATTCTGAATCTGCATTTTGTAATATAGGCAATACACTATCTAAACATGTTCTAATATTTTTTTCTTCATCTTTTACCATCATACATATTGATATCTGCATATTACATTCCTCCATCTTTACTGCAACATCGATTTTATACTTTCAATTTCAGGATCATTACATATCATACTTTCATACTGGCTTATAAGTTCCTTTGCTATATCTATTTTATTTTCAGTTACAAAAACCTTTATGTTTTCTATAGCCTGATTTTTGTAGTTCTCCAATTCGTTAATATTCTTATTTTCCTGAAATTCTTCTAGTAAAAATTTAATACCTCTATACATATATGGATCTATATTTAAGGCTTTCTTTAAATATCTTAAATAAGCTTTTTCATCTGAATTCTTAAATAGATTAGCAGTGTAAATATATTTTAAAAATGCATGTTCCTCATCTTTTAAAAAATATATTTGTTCGCTATTTAAAAGGTTAATCTCATAAATGGAAACTATATATTGAATTCCATATTCAACATATTCCTTAAAAAACTCTTTGTACTTTTTATCATCATGCTTCGTAACAGTAATCAAATATTTTGTAATAGTCTTTTTTAAACATATAATATTTAAATCTTCTTCAATATTTAAATATAATACCTTAGTTAGCAGTTCTATAAAATCAACATATTTACCATCCAAATATTGAAAAAAACTAATTATTTTTGATTCTTTTATTTTTTTAAAGATTTTTATGGATTTATATATAGAATATTTCATGTAATAATATAAAATATCCCCATAAAAATAATATAAATCATTGAAATTTAAACTAAATATATCAGTGGTAACTTCATCACCATTTGCTATTTCATCATTATTGTTTTCAATAGCCCATCTAAAGTCCAACAAATCCGCATATGAATCTTCTTCATGTAAAATATTTTTTATTTTAATACTATCAATTTTAGTATTACCTGTATATTTTTCTAAATATAAAATAAACAAATGTTTTTTTTCATATTTTTCTAAAATAGTATCATAAAGATTCTTCAATCCATCATAATTATTACTATCTAAATATAAACTTATATTCTCCTCGATAGCTTCTTCATTGGTAAGTATACCTATATCTTTAATCTTATTATAATATTCAAATGCTTTCTCTGCTTTGCCAATTCTTTTATACAGTATAAATAAATCAAAATATACATATTCTTTTTTACCTTGAAAATATACCTGAACTAATATACTTTCTTGAACTTGAAAATTATCTAATTCCCTTAAATAATTTTCATAGGACTCTATAGCAATATTATTTTTTTCCATAATCAATTGACTCTTACCTAATAAATAGTAAACATCAATATGCTTACAACCTATTTCTAGCGCTTTATTGCAAACTTTCTCCACACTATTGAAATTTCGCATTTTCAAATAGCATAATGCTAGCTGTGTGTATACATACAAATACTTTTTTTGTTTCTTTTTTACTATGTTTTTTTTCATAATCTGAAAGGCATTTAAAGCACATTGAATTGCTTCTTGCTCATCATTATGTATACTATAACTTACTGACAATTGGTACCAATAGTAAATATTTTCAGGATTCTTTTGCAGTTCATTCTTTAAAATAGTTGCCGTTCTTTGAAATTTTTTTTCAGTAAAATCTTTATCAGTGAATATATATCCATAATGTTCAATTAGGGAATTAACCTTAGCACAGGGTTCTTTAAATATTGGGTTATTATGTACTGCCCCTTCATATTTAAAAGTACCATCATTTTTAAACATTCTCGGGGAAGAAAGCATAGAATAATCCCATTCCTCACTTCCCGTTATATTTTTTACTGTCATAAATACGGTATTATACTTTTGACTATGTCCACTACTTAAAAAATTCACTATATCATCATATTCTATGAGCATTTCATCAGCATCAATTATAAATATCCATTCACCCTTTGCGTAGCTTGTGGTTATATTTCTCATATCTGAAAAATTATTATTCCATTTATGAAAATAAACTTTATCCGTATATATCTTTGATATATCTACCGTCCTATCTTCTGAACCAGTATCTATAATAATTAATTCTGAATCAACATTTTGCATAAATTGTTTTACATGTGTTAAGCATTTATTTAAATATTTTTCTTCATTTTTTACCATCATACATATGCTTAATTTCATATTCATTCTTCCTTTCAAGATTCACAAATAAACTTCTAGTACACTACTCTTAATTATCGTGCAACAAAAAAAATCCTTTAATTTAATTATATTTTTCATACAAAATTATAATATTTGATACCTGCATTGTAAAAAGCCAGAGCTTTCGCTCTGGCTTTTTTACTTTATTGTAATTCTTATTATAGATTCAATCAATTATAGACTCAACTCCCTTTCGGTCGCTGAGTAAGTTCCAATAGCTAAATCAAAGATTTAGATTGTCACTTATCTTAATAATTGAAGAACTTGTTCTGGTTGTGATTTAGCTTGAGCAAGCATAGCTTGTGAAGCTTGGCTAAGTATATTGTTCTTTGAGAAGTTCATCATTTCTTTAGCCATGTCTACATCTCTAATTCTTGATTCTGCTGAGCTTAAGTTTTCTGAAGAAGTGCTTAAGTTGTTAATTGTATGTTCAAGTCTGTTCTGAACTGAACCTAATTTACCTCTTTCAGTTGATACTGTAGCTGTAGCTTTGTCTAATATTTCAAGTGCTTTTGTTGCATCTTCTTTGTTCATAACATTAAGTGCAGCTTCTTGCATAACATCAGTTGTTCCATTGGTAACTGTGTTTGTTTTAGTAAATCCATCTTGACCAGCATTTCCTGTAATTCCAATAGCATTTGCTCTCATGTCATTTATATTTAATGCCATTAATTGACCTTTATTAGCGCCAATTTGGAATGTTGTTTTAAAGCCACTACCTTGTGCTCCTTGTCCAACGACTTGCTGAATATTAACTCCTGCCGCAGTTGGCACTGCTCCAGTAAGGTTACTCACTAATGGCGTATTTGTTCCATCTGTAAGTTTTAAATCTTGTCCACCTTCTGATATGAATTGCATTTTATTATCTTTTGAAATAGAAGCTGTAACCACTCCACTTAATCCTGCTTCTTGTAAAGCTCCGTTTATATCTTTCGCTAAATCTTGAAGAGCTGCTTTTGATACATTAGTATCTGCATTATTAGTATCATAAGTTTTATCAAGCTTTCCTGGATTTAAGGTAATAGTAACATCACTACCTGTACCTACTGCAATTTTAAATGTGGAATTTGCTTTTATAGTAGTAGCTGACCCTGTAAGGCTTAAAGCACCTTGAAGTCCTGTTCTTTCAATTGTAGTTGGATCTCCCTTTAAACCTGCTAAGTTAGTAAATGCACCTGCTCCATCGAGGGTACTTGTAGTTCCTGAAGATTTTGCAGTGAATGATAATGAAGAACCAACAAATTTAATATCAACTAAATCTGATAATTTCTTTCCTCCTGCTGTAACTGCGCCTAAAGTATCTACGTCAGCACTTGTACCTAAAACTTTAACTCCACTAAATCCAAAAGTTATTCCATCAACCTTTATTGTAGCTGCTGCTGCTAATGTAGCTGCTGCTAGCTTTACACCTGGCTTTAGGCTAGTAGCACTAGTAGATTTAGTTATTTTATCTCCTGAGCCATCGCTCATACCACCATTTAAAACTTTTTGTGTATTAAATTCAGTTGTGTTACCAATTCTGTTAATTTCTGAAGTCAACTGATTCATTTCATCTTGTATAGAAGATCTATCTGCTTCTGTATTAGTACCATTTGCAGATTGGTTTGAAATTTCTCTCATTCTTTGAAGAATTGAGTGAGTTTCATTTAAAGCACCCTCTGCTGTTTGTACCATAGATATACCATTTTGAGCATTTGATGATGCTTGATCAAGACCTCTGATTTGTCCTCTCATTTTTTCTGATATAGCTAGTCCAGCTGCATCGTCTCCAGCTCTGTTTATTCTAAGACCTGAAGAAAGTTTCTCCATTGACCTTCCAGCATTAGCTGTGTTACCTGTCATAAGTCTGTGTGCGTTCATTGCGTTCATATTGTGATTGATTATCATAATAAATTCCTCCTTGATTTTTAAAGTGAACATCCTTGTCCACTGTTTTGATTTATTTTTAAAAGTCTAATGACTCTTAAATACTTTTTAAAATTTGTTAATTATTTTTGTGGCCACATTATTTTTTAATCTTATATTTAATTTATCGTAAATATTTGTGATAGCTTTATAAGTTTATTTAAATTTTTTTAATTTTTTTACATAATTTAAATCACTTTCTTTAATGCGCTCAATAAAAGACTTTAAATACATTAAATTTTTTTATTTAAAAGTATAGAATTTCCATAAAATCTATTATTATAAGTTTTATTTGCATTCTTAGTTTCAGATAATTTATCTAACTCAGTTCTTACTTTTCCTCTCTTTTTCTTTGTAAGGTCATCAAGTTTTTTTTGTAATATTAGTATTTCTAAATTATCTGCTGTTTTTGCAAATTCCTCTACCGTGTGAGGTATATTGTTTATATTATCTATTATTGCTTGCCTATTATTTAATATATCTTCTAGAGAATCATAGTCCTCTTTTTCCATACTTAATATTAAATCCAAAGTGCAATTTCTATATTGCAGTAGAGCTTGTGTTAAATTTTCTCCCATAAGTCAGCACCCCTTTTTCAATGGAGAGAATAGATTATAGAGTGTAGATTTTAAATTATAGCTTCTTTTTTCTGCTATCTATACATCATTATCTATTCTCTGATTCTACTTTCCACCCATCTGCTGTGTAAGCCAGCTTTGTTGAGAGTTCATCTTATTCATAGCTGTTTCAAGCTTTGCAAACATTTGATAGTATCTGTTTTCTTTATCAACTAATTTTTTCTGAAATTCCTTTATAGCTTTATCTCTATCATTTAAGTTCTTTGTTAATGAATTAGCAAGCTCAGTTGAACTACCTTCATAACCAGCCTTTTTTAGAAGGTTTCCATCTGACTTTATAGAAGTTGTATTTATTAAATCTTCTATTCTCTTAAATACTCCCATATTATCATGCCTGTCTTTGTTATACTGTGCTAATTCCTTATCATATGCTTCTTTTTTTGTAGAATAATCAGATTCTGTTTTACTAGGTGCAGTTGGTGCTGCAACACTATAAATAGCTGTAAACATCTTCATCACCTGATCACCACGAGTTTCAAGAGCCGCCTTTAACTTAGTTTCATCTATTTTTAACTGACCTGGTTTTGATATAGCTTCAAGACCACCATAAGTTTGAATACCTATTTCACTTGGTTGTAAACCTGCAGATTTTACAGTATCTGAAAATGCATTTCTTAAACCATATAAAATACTTTGGAGATCACCATCATTTTTTAATATTCCGTGTTTTGCTTTATCTTCCCAAGTTTTTATCTGATCATCTGTCATATCTTTCTTTTGTGTATCTGTTAATGGCTTGTAATTATACTCTTTTTTTTCTTGAATCTTATCTGATATTTTTTTAGATAAGGCATTGTATTTATCTATAAATGCTTTTATCTTATCAAAGGATTTCTGTGAATCTGCTTTTGTGGTTAATGTTGCAGTATATGGAATTACCTTACCATCACTACCTATTTCTGGTTCTTTAATTAAATTGTATGCTACATTATCTATATCAAAATTATTGCTTGATTTCATTATTGTAGTTCCTGTATTTGAACCTGGTGGCGTTATTGTTACTTCTGCATCTTGACCTTGTGCAACTGTTGTATTTAATCCCAATTTTGTAAGGTTTGTAAGGTTTATTGGATCACCTGAATCTGCAACTATTTGTAAAGATTGTGAACTACCAGTATTACGGGTCTGTATTGTCAAACTTTTTGTTAAATCACTAAAACTTACTTGTATATCATTATACAAAGTACTTGGATTTTTTGACGTGTCACCAGCATTCGATTGTGTACTATATATTTTATTCATTGCTTCTTGAATAGTATCCGCTGACAATATCTTTATACCAAGTGAAACTTTTGACCCTTGGGTAATTGAAAAAGTAGTATCACTAATACCTAAATCTGATAATTTAGTTGATGAATTTGGATTTATTACTTTTACATTATCTTTTAAGTTAGGTATTTCTGTTGATACTTTAATATTACTGTCCGTAGTAGAATCAAATTTTAAATTATCTCCATCTAAACTAACTTTAACTTTACCGTTAAGCTCTGATTTACTGTTTATAGCATCCTGTATACTTGATACTAAATCGCTTTTATCTGCCTTTGTAGGATTTATGGTTATGGTAGTTTTGGTTCCATTTATGGTGAAATCAATTGTCTTATTTTGCCAATCTGAAAGAGTAATGTCACCTACTATATTTGCAGAATTTTTATTTAAACTTATGCCTGCAATTTTAGCACTTTTAGCTATCTGGCTAACTTTAACAGTACTAACCCCATTAACTGCACCTGGCAATGCTGTAGCTGTTAGTAAATTATTATTTGTTGTGCCAGTGCTATCAGTAGTTGTAATAGTTGCACCTGAATAAGCTCCACTTTTTATAAGATTAGTGTCACCTGGAGAATCTATAAGTAAGTAAGCACTTCTTAAATCTCTTAAATCCTTAATTACATCTCTTATACCATCTTGCCTCCACTGAACGTATGTCCTATCTTGTTTCATTTTATCCGCTCTTATATTTTCTGCAGCCATCATTTTTTTTATCATAGCCTCTGTATCCATACCCGAAGCCATACCTGTAATTCTAAGTGTATTGCTACCTGAACTTCCAATTCCATTTATATCTGACATTTTCATTCCCCCAACTCTTTAATTAATTACTTACTTCCTTTAGAAATTTTATAGGCTTGTTCCCAAGTGTCCTTTACGTCTTCTATTAAAGGTATAACTTCATCCATTATATCTAGATTTTTTTTCATATTAGCATCAATAAGTCTTCTCACTATAAAATCATATATATTCATAAGATTTTGTGCCCATTCTCCACCTTTTTCTACATCCAATGTAACCATAAGTTCATAAAATATATCTTGAGTTTTTACTATATTTTCATGAGCCTTTTTTATATCCTTGTCCATAATAGCTTGTTTACCTATTTTAGCAAACTTAACTGCACCTTCTAGTAGCATTAGTAGCAACTGATCCTTTGAAGCAAAATTCACGCTATTATTTTTATATGCATTATATGCATTGGTTGCATACATAAATTAAACACCCCTTTTTGAGTTGAGAATTGAGAGTTGAGAGTTAAAAATAATAAACATTCTCAATTTTAAATTGTCAATTCTCAATTTTTCTTTACTTTTTCACGTCCAAAATATGTCCTTTAGTTTCATCTTTATTTAGATTGTCCATATCTTCTTTATAAGCAGGTACCTGTACTTCTGCTATCTTTACCGCATCTACAGAAATTCTGTTTTTATTTTTGTTTTTTTCTTTTTCTAATTTTGAGTTAAAGTCACTACCGCTTTCATTTCTCTTATTCTTATTATGATCA
Source organism: uncultured Clostridium sp. (assembly GCA_964554365.1). Lineage (GTDB taxonomy): Bacteria > Bacillota > Clostridia > Clostridiales > Clostridiaceae > Clostridium_AM. The sequence continues at coordinate 46,712 of CAZKOJ010000007.1, forward strand.
CCTATAACTATACCAGACTTTGCATGAACTTTACCTGAGCTAGTAGTTTCTTTTATTCTTTGTCTTACCTCAGGGTCAATTTTATTTAATTTATATTCCATAAAAATAACACCCCCTTAACTAGTAATCAATGACAAGTAACTAGTTATTAAATCTAGTTATTTGTCTCTGATTGCTAGTTACTGATTTAAGCTTTTTCATCTATAAACATTCCTGCTAATTCACAAAATTTATCTATCATATCAATTATTTTTTTGGGAGGTATCTCCTTTATAACTTTTTTAGTATTGTCATCTACAATACTTATAGTTATATTCCTAAATTTTCCATATACTTCATACTCTGCATGGGTAGATTTATCTTCCATTAGTTTATTAAATTTATCCACAGCTTTTTTTACATCTTTTTCTGATATTTTGTTTGAATAATCATCTTTATCAATACTAATATCGGAATTGGTTTGTACATTTTGTATTTCATCTACTAAGCTATTAAAATCTAAATTTTTTTGCCTTCCTTGACACACATTTCCAACTTCCATGCTATCACTCCTTATTTAGAGTTAATAAATTTTATTTTTTTATATTTTTCAGCATACTTAAATCTGAAGCTGCAGCATTTTTATTTTCCTGCTCAACTTCTTTATACAGTTCTTTCCTTAATATAGTCACATTTTTAGGTGCAGATATGGAGAGTTTCACTGAACCATCATCTACTCTTACCACAGTTATTTCTATGTCTTCACCTATAAAAAGCGATTCACCTTTCTTTCTGCTTATAACTAGCATTAAACTCCCCCCTCAAATAATGGGTGCTTTATTGAATAATTAGGGTTATCTAATATTATTTGTTCCCCTAACTTTCTTTTTATATTTATTATTATAGGGGCTTTTAAATTTATTGTTATATTTTCAATTTTAGAGTTTAATGTTACTGCATTTAATACCAATACATCTTCATAATTTTCAATTTCCAATTGCTTTATTTTTTCTTCATCCAGTTTAAATTCATAGTCTTTTACGGAATAGAAAGGAGAAACTGCTACAAGTCCTGTACTGACCTCTTCTATAGATTGTAATATATTAAATACTTCATTATCTTCTACAGGAAATATTATGAATTCTCTTAATTCTTCAAAACCTGGAATCCCTTTTTTAAATGTTATTATATCTTTTTCTTCATATTCTTTTACACCATGATACTTAGCATTTAATTTCATAGGTACCCCCCTTTCAACTATCTTAAGTAATCCATAAGTGTTGGCTGCAGCACCTTTGCACTGGTCTGTAATGCTGCCAAATACACTGATTGCATAGTAGCAACTTCCATACTTTTCTCAGCATAATCTACATCTTCTGTTTTTGATAGTATTTCTGTCATATTAAAATTTGTTTCAATATTTTGGTCTTTAGCATTGTCCATTCTAATTTCCTTTGCACCTACTTCTGAACGAACCTTTAAAATCTGTTTCATAGCTTCTTCTATATCTTTTAAATCTTCATTAGTTAAAGCTTTTGTAGCCACTCCCTCATTAGGAGCTCCAGTATCATCTTTTCCATCTAAGTGATTTACAATTCTAGAAAGCAAATTTCTTATATCATCTTTTTCAGTGTCACCATACTTTAAAACCTCTAAAGCTGATACATTATAATCTACTAAAACTCCTTGTGATATTTCTGTTTGTCTTTTGGAAGCTATCATATCCATTTGTATATTAGGTATTAATTTATTTTTTAAGTCAGCATTAAACTCTGAAGCTGGCAAGTCTGTGTTTTTAACGGTTACTGTATCATTATTAAGATTTAAAAATTTAATTTTCCCATCTGAAGTTTTTTCAGCCATAACTTTTCCCTGTAATATGTTAACAGGAGGGGTACCTTTTGATAATTCATTTATTTTTTTGTTTATATCAGAAACTAAATCCCCTACAGTTGCTGGTGGTGTGGTAGGAAAATTACCTAAAGTTATTTCTGCATCTTCACCATTAATATTAAATCCTATTTTTTTTCCAGACCAATTTGAAACTGTAACAAACTGGGATTGAACCTGTTGTAACGGTTTCAGCTCTCCCCCCATATCATCAGCGTACTTTAATGTAGTGTTTTTTACTAAAGAAAATCTGTAGGTATCCCCTGTTTTAGTATTGAAATTTTGTCCTGCTTTTATCTGAAAACTTCCTATTTTAAAATTGTCCGGCGGCTCTACCGCTGGAGTTGCAGCTGTCCAACTTGTTCCCTTATCAGTGCTGTATTCTACATTTGTAACCTTTCCTGAATTGTTATCTATTCCAGTAATTTTTATAGTATAATTTGTATTACTGGCTTCAGTAGGGTTCCCTATTACAGAAATGTCCCCTGCTTCAACATTAGATTTAGTTACAATATAATCCTGTGTTGCATTTATAGGCTTAGATGCACCCTTTGTTCCTCCAAATATATATTCACCATCGAAATTTGTGTTTAATATTTGACCTATTTGACCTATTCTTTGATTAAATTCATCCTTTATTTTTAGTCTTTCATCAGGGCCATAACCAGCACTTCCAGCCGATACAAGCTTCTCTTTTATAGCTTGAATTACATCGCCAAGCTGTCCTAATGCTGTATCTGTGGTATCCAGCCAATTTATTGTATTAGTTATATTCTTATTGTATTGTTTATTTGCATCTATGGCAGAATGCATTTGCATTGCCCTGGATACATTAAAAGGGTCATCAGAAGGTTTTCTAAAGTTTTTTCCCGATGTCATTTGCCCATCTAAAGTTTTAAGTTTGTTTAAATTCACCTGCATATCAGTTAAAAAATTATTTGCCAACATTTTATTAGTAACTCTCACTAATATATCACCCCTTATTTGAATTATCGTTTAAGTCCGTTTATTACCACTTCTAAAAGTTGGTCTACTGTAGATATAACTTTAGCATTTGCCTGATAGCAATGCTGAAACTGAACTAAGTTAGCCATTTCTTCATCTAATGATACACCTGATACAGAATCCCTTGACTCTTTAAAACCTGCCAAACTCGTTGTTTTATTCTCTATGGTTTTCTTAGCTTCCTGTTCTTTAATACCCAATTTATCTACAGTGTCTTTAAAGTAACTATCTAGTGTCATGCCCCCTACATCATTTTTTATTATATATATAGGTGCTGACCCTACAGTACTATCCTCCACGAATATAGATGAATTTAAATAATCCGATTTTTTTGTAGTACTATCGATATCTTGAACTTTCATTAGTCTATCTCTAAGTTTTGCAATAGCTATTGCTCTAGTTCCGTCACTTTCGCCGCTTAAATTTTTTCCATTTTCATCATATTTAGCTCCTGTTTTTATAAGCATAGAATTGTCAAGTATAGCTTTGCTTACTGTAATATTACCTGCTGTAATTTCCTGCTCTGCACTAGTTATATCTGCAATACTCGTGCCACTGTATACCCCTTTTTTTTCTCCATTTATAAAAAAATTGTTTATATTATTAGCACTATCAGCAGCTGTTCCAGAATTTTGACTTAATATGCCATTTACTGAAAAAGCTAATGCCTTAGCAAATTTGTTTAACTGATCTTCATATGTATCTATTTCTGTCTGAACAGACATATATCCCTTTAATTCTCCAGTAGGTGATTTAAACATTAATAACTCACCAAATTCTACAGTATCACCATTTTTTATCTGACCAGTTATTGTTTTGTCCGTACCATTTGCTACAACTTGTCCTTTTAATGCTAGTCCACTGTTATCTCCCCAAAGAACTCTGCATTCATCTAAGCTTTTACATTGTTCATCAGTCATATTTACATTTATTTCTACTTTATTGTCAGTTGACGTCATGTCTCCGCCCTTATAATAAGTAACCTTATAGGTATTTGTTCCTCCCGAAGGATTTGTATTTGCAACTGGTTCGATTGCACTTACATATGAAAATCTTGAGGTTTTATCCCACCCTGTTTGACTTAATTGATTTAACTGTACAGTTTGCACTAAATTTGCTGTTGTTCCATCAGAAAACTTAGGTGGATTACCGTCATCTCCTACTCCTTTATTTATCCCTTCATTTGAAGTGGTTACATCAATTCCATCATACTTTCTTTTATTTATATTCATTCCAAATTTACTACTTAGTCTATCTAAAAGTAAATCTCTCCTGTCCATAAGGTCATTTGGATTGTTACCTGCAACCTTTACTTGTACTATTTCTTGGTTTATTTGATTAAGCTGTGTTAACATACTATTTATATCAAACACAGAATCTTTAATAACCATTTGTGTATTTTCCTTTAATTTTTGCAGTTCTGCATAGCTACTATTTAAATCATTGGCAAGTGTTAATGCACTTTGTGCTACCATAGACCTAGAATTAGATTCTTTAGCAGAGGTAGCTAGTGTATTCCATGAATCAAAAAAATTTCCTATTCCTTTAGATATACTAGTATCTGAAGGCTCATTTAATATGTTTTCTATTTCACTTAAAAATTTGTCACGCCCTTTAAAATGTCCATAAGCACCTAATTCTGTTCTTACTTGATAATCTAAAAAGCTATCTCTTATTCTATCTATTGAAGCTACATTAACTCCAGTTCCTAATTGTCCTGGTCCTACTGCATTATTAGCATTAGGCATAGGAAATGGTCTTGAAGTTTCAAGTTCAACTCTTTGTCTAGAATACCCTTCGGTATTAGCATTAGATATATTATGTGAAGTTACATCTACAGCTCTCTGCTGTGCAAATAATCCACTTTTAGCTATATTAAAAGTCCCAAACAAACCAGACATTTCATCACTCCTTTGATTTTTAATAAGTTTTCCTCTTATTTTCTTTTTCCATAAGCATTATAAGTTTTAGGTGTTTTATTAGGATTTAAAAAATTTAGCATTTGAGTTGTAAATCCAAGTTTTTGTTTTATTAAAATTTCATTTGTATCCTTTTGAAATTGTATTGCATGTAGTAATTTCTTTATATTTCTATAGTTATTTTCTAACTTTTCATCTTTAAGTTCTTCTACTACTTTGCTCATATCTTTTCCATTAGTTATCTTTCTTCTTTGTACTTCAAAATGAGCCACTTCTCTACTACATTTTTCTATTTTATCTCTTACACTATCTAGTTCGAATACTTGTTGCTTAGTTAAATGCTTATATTGCTCATCTAAAGAAGCCAGTAAACCTTGAAGTGCTTTATATTCTTCAACTATTATATTATTTAACTCATTAACCATAAAATCCTCCAAACCTTATTTACTTATGTCTCATTCTCATATCTTCTAACATCTTTGATGCAACTAATTTTGAATCTTTATTGTAAGTACCATTATCTACTTGATTTTTTAATTTCTCAATTTTTTCCTTTGAATTTATAAATTTATCATCTAATGAATAAGAACTTAAACTTTTACCTAAAGAGGATATCTGGACAGTATCATTTCTTTGAACCTTTTCTTTGCTTTCCACACTCTTCTTCTGCTCTGCGTAAAAATTTATAATTTTACTAGAACTAATTCCATTAATCTTCATAATATACACTCCCAACATCTATGAACAACTTCTTTTTCACTATTAGTATTATCGGGTATAAAAATCTAATGTTTATACCTGAATTCTAAACAAAATAAAAACAGCCTCTTTTAAAGGCTGCTCTTATTTTGAAAGAGACTTAATTCTCTCTTCACCACTTACAATACTTGTAATTCTTACACCAAAGTTTTCATCTACAACAACTACTTCTCCGTAAGCTACTTTTTTGCCATTTACAAGTATTTCAACTGGTTCTTCTGCTAGTTTGTCTAACTCTATTAACGACCCTGTTCCAAAGTTTAATATTTCCTTTATGCTTTTTTTCGTTCTTCCAAGCACCACTGATATTTGAAGCGGAACATCCAATATTAAATCTATATTTTTAGGCATTTCCATACCAGAAGATGATGGCGTTAACGGTTGGAAAGTTGCCTGGCTAACCTCTACCTTTGGAGCCCTTGGACTTTCTATTGGTTTTTCATATATTTCTTGCTGTTTTACAGGTTCATGTTTTTGCTCCGGTTGTTTTTGAACTTGCTCCTGTATTGCTGTTTCAAGCTGTGCAGGTGATGATAAATCTGGATCATCTGACTCTTGTCCCATCATTATTCCCACTATTTTTTTAGCAGTTGCTATAGGCAAAAGCTGCATTATATGACTATCTACTAAATTGCCTATATTTAGAGAAAATGAAACTTTTATCACAGGTTCATCATCTGATATTCCATCAGATAAAGGTTCCGTTAAATCTCTCCATATTCTAGAGAGCGGTGGCGATATATTTACTTCTCTCATAAACATAGTAGCCATTGACGTAGCAGCAGATCCTATCATCTGATTCATAGCTTCTGATACAGCACTAAGCTCTATTTCAGATAAATCATTGAGGTTGCCTTCAACATTTCCATCTCCGCCCATCATTAAATTTGCAATTACAGATGCATCTTCAACTTTCATTACAAGCAAATTTTCTCCAACTATACCACTAGTATATTTAACTTCTAATGCAATGTTTGGAACTTCAAAATCATTTTTCAAAGCATTTAATGTAGTAACACTAACTATTGGAGTTGTTATATTTACCTGTTGATTAATTATTGTAGAAAGTGCTGTGGATGCAGAGCCCATGGATATATTTCCAATCTCTCCAAGCAAATCTTTTTCTATATCCGATAACGTAGGCAATTCCACTTCACTTTCTGATGCTTCACTTGGCGTTTGTGGCATTTCTTGTAGAGCTTCTGTTTCTTCTGATGGTTTAGGCGCCTCGTCTCCTCCTCCATTTAAAAGTGCATCTATTTCTTCCTGGGAAAGAAACCCATTACTCATAATTTTCCACATCCTTATCTATAATATCTAGTATCTGGACACCCATATTTTTGCCTAGTACACCTGGTTTACCATAACAATATGATTTGTCTTCCACCATTAGTTTAATTGGACTATTAGTTTTCTCATCTAAAGTCACAACATCACCTATTCCTAACTTTAAGAAATCATCTACAGTAATTTCTGCAACTCCAAGCACTGCAGTAAGTTTCATATTTATAATATTTAATCTTTCTCTTAATTTTGCTCTAGATTCTTCTAGTATTCCTTCATTACTGTCTTGGAACCAATATTGTACTACAAGTTTGTCCAATACTTTTTCTATACTCAAATAAGGTATACATATATTAATAAAAGTACTGCCTTTACCCATTTCTACAGAGAAGGTTATTAAAGCTACTGGTTCATTAGGTGCCAACGTTTGGTTTAGTGCTGGATTAGTTTCTAAACCTTCTATTTCTGGCTGAACTTCAATTACATCTTCCCAAGCTAATTTTAAATTGGCTATAAGACCTGTATTTATAAGTTTTATAATATTTTTATCAATATCTGTAAATTCTCTTATTTTATACTTTCCAGCTCCTCTTCCACCTAATAAAACGTCTATTATTTCAAAAACAAACTGAGGGTTTGTTTCAAATAACACTGATCCACTTAAAGGTGGCATTTTAAATATAGTGAGGATTGTAGGATTTGGTACAGAGTGAATGAACTCTTCATAGGTTATTTGCTGCACAGATTCTATTTTTACCTTTACATTATTTCTTACCTGCGCAGTTAAATAATTTGAAATTATTCTGGCATAGTTATCATGAATAAGTTCAAGAGTCCTTATATGGTCCTTTGAGAACTTTTGAGGACTTCTAAAATCATAAGGTTTAATTTTTTGTTTTTCTTCTTCTTTTGGCACTTCATCTGGTGTCAGTTCTCCAGCGGACAAGGCAGCTAAAAGGGCATCTATCTCACTCTGCGATAATACATCTGCCATTCTTTTCCCTCATTTCTTGTTAAACAATTTCTAATTTGAAAGAAGTTTATCTATATCTATAAGTGTTACAATTCTATCTTTAAAATTAATAACTCCTTCAATATATGCTTTCTTTCCGTCATTGATTTTTTCTATTAACTCTTCTTCTAATTCCAAAACTTCATCTACTTGATCAACAGTTATTCCTACTAATTCATCTTCCATTTCTAAAATAATTATATTATTCTGTTTTTCTTCTGATTTTGGTACATCTAATAAAAGATTTATATCTAAAAGCGATATTATATTTCCTCTTAAATTTATAAGTCCCTTTATATGCGCTGGTGCCTTTGGAACTTTTGTTATTTCCATAGCATCATTTATGCTTTGTACCTTTGCAGTTTGCACCGCAAATTGCTCATTATTTAATTTAAATATAACAACTTGCACTGTTTTACACCCCCATTATTAACTGCCATAAAATATTTTTTCTAATTCTAGCAGTTTTAAGTTCCTAATATTTCAACTCCAAAAATCACCTTAATGGAGAATGGAAAATTGAGAATGGAGAATGTAGACGAAATTTAATATAATTTTTAATATCACTCAATAATTTTTCGTCTAAATTTATAATACCTTTAGGTCTTATAAATAAATTTCGTCGAAATTCTCAATTTTTTATTCTCTATTCTCAATTCTCCATTATATAAGTGACAGATGATTTTGTTGCATCACCTGTCACATAATTTTTCATTACTAGCCTATTGCTTTTTTTATAGCTTCAAGCACTCTATCAGGCTGGAATGGTTTTACAATAAAGTCTCTTGCTCCAGCTTTTATCGCATCCATAACCATAGTCTGCTGTCCCATAGCTGAACACATTATTATTTTAGCTGTTGGATCAAAGGATTTTATAGCTTTTACGGCTTCTATTCCATCCATATCTGGCATGGTTATATCCATAGTTACTAGATCTGGTCTTTCCTTTTTATATAGTTCCACAGCTTTAAGTCCATTATTTGCTTCACCTATTACTTCAAAACCATTCTTTTCCAATATATCCTTTATCATCATTCTCATAAAAGCAGCATCATCAACAATTAATATTTTTGACATCTTATTCCCTCCAAATTCATTTACTCCTATTATTATTATATTCCCAATGCATTTAACATTTTTTCTAGTGAACCAGGCATTGGCACATAATAGAAATGA
>CAZKOJ010000008.1:0-55174 GCA_964554365.1 uncultured Clostridium sp.
TGGTTGTGAAATCACAGGAGTGCAAGATGATATGCCTGAGGAAGAGAAATTCTCTAAAATTTTAAAATACTATGGTGATAGATTTAAAGAGTTAGAGGCAGATGTTAAATACATAAATGAACAATTTTTAATGTGGATTATAACTCACTTGTGTGATATAGAATATGCTTTTTGGGAGTTTGGATTTAGGGATAAAGGAAGTAAAAAGTATCCAGATTATATAATTGAAGAAGAAATGAAAAAATATGAAGACGAAAATGGACAGGTAATACATGATTTACAGAATCCAAGTCCCGTTTATAAAAAAGTACAGGAATATAATGCGTATACCAATAAAGATAACTTAATCAGTTATGAAATAGCAACTAAATATTTTCCAATGTTGGATTTCAAAAAGCTTGTAGCCACAATTGAAGCCGACAGTATTGATACATATGAAGATGAAATACACTTTCAAGTTAGAAGCAAGGCTTGTGGTGGTATGTTGCTTTGTGCTACTTATGGAACAATATATGAAAATAATAAATTAGAAGTTACACATAATTGTTAAGTATATAGGAGAATGAATATGGAAAAGGGTGTAATGATGAAAAGTTTAAGTATTGAATTACCTGAAAGCTTAGAGAAATTTAGAGACAAAATAGAAAAAACTATAAAACCATATGTAAAGATTAAATTAAAAGAACAAGAAACTATGCCTTGGGAAAGTAAATTAGGGGGAAATCCTTATTTAGAAATTGGCATGGAATATCCTAAAGCAGCCAGTGGAGAAAATTTAAGATTATTAGCTCAAATAAACTTTGAGGAAGTTCCTCATTTGGAATTTTTCCCAGAAAGAGGTATACTACAATTTTTCATACTTGCTGATGATATGTATGGACTTGGTGAACCCTGCACACAGGATACATTTAGAGTAATATATATACCTAAAGTTGAAAAAAGTGAAGAAAACCTAATAAAAGATTTTTCATTTTTAGAAGAATTAGAAGAAGATTGGTACATGCCTTTTAGTAATGAAGGTAAAATGAAATTTTCCTTAGAATATATGCCTATACCTTGGGACGATTATAGATTTAATAATGTGTACAGTGATATAACCTTAACAGATGAAGAAGATGACGATTATATGGAAAATTTAAATATTGATGGATGTAAAATAGGAGGATATGCTACTTTCACTCAAGATGATCCAAGGGATGATAAAGAATTAAATAATTTTGATACTTTACTTCTTCAACTTGATTGTGAAAAAGAATGTGACGTAATGTTTGGAGATTCAGGTATTGCAAACTTTTTTATAAATGAAGAGGATCTGAAAAAATTAGATTTTACTAAAGTTTTATATAATTGGGATTGTTGTTAAATACAAATTTATTAAAAGGAGTTGATTTTATTGAAAGTAAATTATGTTCATGACTTTAATCAAAACACAGAAAAAGAATTTTTAAATATACAGAACAATTTAAAAGAAAAAATCAATATTACAAATAAAATAGATTTAGAAGATATAAAAGTTTGTGCAGGGATAGATATTGCTTATTGGGAAAAAAACAATGAAACTTTTGGTGCTTGCAGCATAGTAATTATTGATTTTGAAACTAAAAAGGTATTAGAAAAGGTTCATAGTGTTGGAAGGATAGAAGTGCCATATATTGCTGGATTTTTAGCTTTTAGAGAGTTACCTTTAATACTAGAAGCAGTAGAAAAAATTACAGTTGAGCCGGATATTTTTATATTTGATGGTAACGGATATCTTCACCATAATAATATGGGAATAGCGTCACATGCAGGTTTATTTTTAAACAAGCCTACTATGGGAATAGGAAAAACTTATTTAAAAATAGATAATGTAGATTTTATTATGCCAGAAAATGAAGTAGGGGCATATACGGATATAGTTGTAAAGGATAAGGTCTATGGAAGAACTGTAAGAACTAGTGAAAATGTAAAGCCTATATTTATTTCTTGTGGTAATAATATAGATTTAAATAGCTGTTATGAAATAACAATGAAGTTACTATCTAAAGATAGTAGAATACCTATTCCAACAAGGCTTGCTGATTTGGAAACACATGTTTTAAGGCAAGAATATAGATAAATTTATTAATATGAAAACAAATGAAGGAGACAAGGTTAATGAGATTACAAGATCACCTAATAGAGAAAATAAGCAATGTGTTATTGGAGTTAGGATTAGCTGATGAAGTTATTGATAGTTTTGAAGCATATATGGAAGGAAACTTAGAAGAAGATAGATTTTTTGAAAATCTTCCAAGTATTGATATGGAGCAATTAAATGCTGATGTAGTAGAAAAAATGGTTAGTACATATCAATCACTTGAAAAACATAAAGCTTATGATCACTTATCAAAGTATATAAAAATGTTATTTCAAATGGGAAAAGTATCTTTATTTTCAGTTCTAGACAAAACAACTTATTACCATGGAAATCCTTATTTCAAAAAGTTTTTAGAATATGGTTTAAGTCCAGCCTTTGTTATAGCTTATTATGCTACATCTATTACTGAACAAGAAAGAACTTTAAGTCGTGAATTTATCATGTTTTATGATAGTTTTTATGACAAGTATAAAGATTCATTTTTAGAAGCTTTTGATATGAGTGAAATAAATGAAAAGGCCATTATAGCAACTTATTTAATCAAAAAGGAAAAAAACAAGGAACTTTGCAGTTGGTTAGAAGAAGACATGATTAAATCAGTAGAAAGTTTATTTAAAAACTGCATATCTAAAATGGAAATGGAGCCTTTAGTTAAGTATTTAAAAGGAGAAACTTCAAGTTTAGAAGAAGTAGTGGAAATATTAAAAAGTAATAGCAAATTAGTTTTAAATATTGATAAGTATGTTTTTAAATTTCTTATAGGAATTAGTTCTACTATATATAATGAATCACAGGTGGCAGGGAGATTTATTAAATTTGCAGTATTGTTTGATTACAAGGAGGCTTTTTATGGATTATATCACTATCTTAAATATAATAGATATAAGGCTATGATAAAGCTTGTAGACAAACTTCAAATAAAAAGAGAATTATACATTGCATGGATGGGAGATTACAATAGCCTTAGATACTCTGATTATACCTTTGAAAAAGAACTTAAAGAAGAATTAGATGGACACAAGGAAGAGTTTAAGAAAGCTACTTCAATGTGTTTTGGTATAAATAAGGCTTATATGGCTTTCTTGCTTTTGCAAAATGGAGAAGGATTGGAGTTTGTAAATGATGTAGAGGATGTTTTTATACATGACTTCTCTATATTTATGGATAAGGCTGATGTAGGAAGAGATGTTTATGAAGACTTTATACAATATTTAGAAGATAATATCTCCTTTAAAGATATAGATAAAACACTAAAAGGTTTATTTGGAAGAAGAGATATGTACCTATCCAATTTTAACTTTTCAAAAATCATCTTTTGGCTAAAGGATATATCTCCAATGTTTATAAGAGCTATGAAAGTAGTTATTACCATAGGAAGTCCAGACATATTAAGAAATATGTATGATGATTACAACAAATTTAAGGGCATGAAAATAGGAGATAATGATTTAAATTCTTACATAGAATTATTGGACAGCTGTGGAGCTTCTGCTGAAAATTATATATGTTACTTAGGACACTGTGCTTTTGGCAATTATGTTAGAGCAGATTTACGTGAGCAGGCAATTAGTATTATTAGTAAATTAATTGAAACACAAGAAGAACAGGTCATAGAAAATATACCTAAATGTGATGCTGAAACTAGAAAAGGTATTTTAGAAATGTTAGCTAAAGCTTGGGATGAGTCTAAAGGTGCAAAGCTCCTTATAGAATATTTAGGAGACTCTTCAAAGGTTGTGCGGGAGAAAGTTATAGAACTTTTAAGCTTAAGTGAAAAAAGTCATGAACTAGTAATACCTAGTTTAAGCGCAAAAAAACAAGCAGTTAGGGAGTCAGCTGTAAAAATACTTTCAAAAAGTAGTAATAAGAAAGTAATTGAAGCATTAAATAAAGCCTTAGAAGTAGAAAAAAATGAGAAGATAAAAGCACTTTTAAGAGAAGCTTTAAACTTAGAAAGTGCTTTGGAAGAAAACAATGAAGAACTGGATATTTTAGAATACTGTAAGAAAGCTTTAAAAGGTAGTAAAGCAGCAGCTTTGAAATGGTTAGATTGTGATACGCTTCCAAAGATAAGATTTAAGGATAGTGAAAAATTTGCAGAAAATGAAATTATAAAGTATATGCTTATATGTTATTCTTCTTGCATTGAAATAGGTTTAAGTAGTGAAGCAAGAATGGTAAGTGAGCTTTTGAGTGCAAAAGATTTATCAAAATTTGCTTTAGAAGTTCTTGAAAGATGGATTAATAGTGGTGCAGAAAGCAAGAAAAAATGGGTACTTCCTTTTGCATCTGTTTATGGAGATTATGATGTAATTAGTTTATTAAAAAAGAATATAGAAGAGTGGCCCAAAAATTCAAGAGGGGCTATAGCTAGTGAAGCAGTAAAAGCTCTTGCACTTAATGGAAGTAATGAAGCTTTAATAATAGTGGACAATATATCAAGAAAGTTTAAGTTTAAGCAGGTAAAAAATGCTGCAGCATCAGCACTTAAATTTGCAGCAGGACAAATGGCTGTAGATGTTGAGGAGCTTTCAGATAGAATAGTTCCAGACTTAGGTTTTGACATAAAGGGAGAAAGAAACTTTGATTATGGTGATAGAAAGTTTATGGTAACACTTACTTCAGAGCTTAGCTTAGAAGTAAAAGATGAAAGTGGCAAAAAGTTTAAGAACCTTCCAGCGCCAGGTAAAAAGGATGATGAAGATAAGGCGACAGCAGCTTCAGCAGAATTTAAGAACCTAAAGAAGCAGTTAAAAACAGTAGTAAATATACAAGCTATTCGTTTGGAAATGGCTCTATCCAGTAACAGAAAGTGGACAAAAGAATCTTGGGTAAAACTTTTTGTTCGAAATCCTATTATGCATCAATTTGCTATGGGTCTTGTATGGGGTGTTTATGAAGACAATGATTTAACTGATAGCTTTAGATATATGGAAGATGGCAGCTTTAATACTAAAGATGAAGATGAATATGAATTAAAGGATGGAATGGTAATAGGAATTGTTCATCCAATAGAGTTAGGCAGTGAGGATATAGCTTTATGGAAAGAACAGTTTGAAAACTATGAAATTAAACAACCGCTTGAACAGTTAAATAGGGAAATATTTACGGTTACTGAAGAAGAAAAAACTAATAAGAAGGTAGAACGTTTTGGAGGAATCATGTTAAATGGTTTGTCACTATTAGGTAAGTTAACCAGCTTTGGATGGAGTAGAGGTCCAATTGGAGATGGCGGCGGTTATTACACTTTTTACAGGGAAGATAGTACTTATGAAATAGATGTTGAATTAAGCTTTAGTGGTGTATCTGTAGGCTATGAAAATGATGAAGTAACAATATATGACTTAAGTTTTTATAAAAAAGGAACTGTCTTAAAATACAGTTATATACATGACAAAATATATGAGCAAAATGTTGTATCACCAGATAAATTACCTAAAAGATTCTTTAGTGAAATTCTTTATCAAATAAATAAGTTGGCAACTTCCAAAACAGGAACTAATGAGAATTGGAAGGAAGAGAAATAGAAATGTTATCTAATAATTTAAAATTAAAAAATGAAAATGGAGAAATATAAAAATGAGATTAAGCAGAGAAGAAATAGAGAAATGTAATGATACTAGTGAACTTGGAAATATGTTGAGACAAGCAGCAAAGAAAGGAGAGATAGATTTAGTTAAACTGATTATAAGTAAAGGTTCAGTAGATATAAATTACAATTGTAAGGATAAGATTACTCCACTACAGTGTGCTGTAATTGGAGGACATTTAAATATCGTTAAGCTTTTATTAGAAAATGGAGCAGATGTATCAATAACTGATGAATGGGGATATAGACCTTTTAATGAAGCAGCAGAAGCCAGAAATGATAGGTGGTGTTATAGAGATTATGATGAATTAGCAGGAAAATATGATAAAGAAATACTGGAGATTATTAAAAGCTATGAGCCAAAAGAATGGCATCAGCTTGAATGGTGTATACAGAGGTTGAAAAGCTTTGAGGTACCTGATGAGGTTATTGAATTTTTAGGCTCTGAAAATAGGAAAATAGATTTAAAAGAATCTGAGTGGACAAATTATATTGAATTCTATAATTTTGATGAGGTAAGAGTATTTAAATGGAATAATATGACCTTTGTTGATTTACTATACAATGTAGATGATTATGACAATATAGGAATAATATCATGGATACCAGAACATAAAAGTTTTGCTTGCTTAGACATTGAACATGAAAAGTTTGGTTTTATTAAAGAAATGACATGGAGCGACTTTATGGCGAATCCTGCTAGATATATTGATGGATCATTATCATGGGAATTTTGTGAAAATGATGATGAGTAGTCTAAGAAAAAAATAAAGGAGGAATTTACATGGAAAGTATTGGTATAAATCTAGATCCATCAAAAATGAATAATCCAGATTTAGATTTTAGGAAATGTATCATTTTTTATGTAGTTTAAAATCACTTGAAAGTTTAACAATAAGTCAAACTCAGAAAGACATAGAATTTAAACCAGATAATGTAAGAATTACAACTATTATATATTAAGATAAAATAGGTATTTTATTCTAGCAGAGTTTAAGAAAGAGGTAATATAAAATGATTTTAATTGATGAGATTAAAGAAAAACTAGAAATACTTAAAAAGGAAACTGAAAAGATTGAAGAGTTCACTAATTTTCAGATTTTTAACTTACAGGAATTAAAAGAAGAACAAATAGGATATAGTATTGATTCAAATGGTAATTCTTTAGTTTCAAATGAAGAGGGCTCATGGGAGGAAGAATGGATTGTAATAGGACAGGAAACATTGTGTGGAGATCCTATTATTATTGATACTAAGGAGGTTGGTTTTCCAATATTTACATTAATGCATGGGATGGGTGATTGGAATGCAGGAAGTTGTTTGTCAGCGTCTATAGGCAAATTTACAAATGAAATTAAACAAATAAATAAATTTATTTGTGAAAGAAATAAGGAAAATACTACTCCAAGGGTTACATGTGAGAGCTTAGATAACTTAATATATGAAATGATTGAAGAAGATGAAGATGGTGATGTTGATACTTGGAAATCTATGCTTTATCCAATTTACAATTCCACTAGAGAATATGAAAATGATCTTACTAAAAAAGTAAAGGAAATGTATGAAAATAATATGAAAATCAAGGATATATCAGCGAAGTTAAATATGTCCGTAAATAATACTTATGTATATTTAAAAAGGGAAATAGAACAATAAAAAAATAAAAAAGGAGAAAAAATGGACGAACTATTAGATTTACTAAAGGTTAATCTTTGTAATTGTACTTTAAAAGATGAAGAGGTAAGGAAAATTAAGGACTATATTGAAAATGGTAGTTCCTTAGAGTTCAGTAAAATTCATAAGTATAATATAGAAAACTCCCTTAGAAGTCATTGCAATACACTATTTATGAGTTAACTTTCTATAGGGCGAGTACTGTCGAAAGAGGAAGTTATGTTTATGATGAAATAAGTGAGGAAAACATTATTGTTCCAGCAAAAGTGCCAGAAAGATTTTTTAGTGAAATACTTTATGATGTAGATAGAGATTTAGAAGCTAAAACTGGTTTTGTTGCTAATTGGAAGCTGAATCGATAGAAATATTTAACAAATAAAAAATAAAGCAGGCGTTTTAAAACAGACGCCTGCTTTCAAATTTATAATTTTTAGATTTTTAATTTCTTACGTTTAGCTTCTATTCTTTCAAGCATTTGTACTGCTGCTTTATCTGGATCAGTTTCTACAAAGAATTTAGAACCGTAACTATCTTCCATCTTATTTAATAAGTAATCTGCAACAAAGGTCGATCCAGTTACAGGAGGAACAACGCCTAACCATGCGTCTATACCACTACCTACTACATACATTCCTATAGCTACTGCTTTTTCTGACATCCACTCAGGGGCAGCACCAACTACTGGTAAATCGCTGATATCTAATCCTAAATGATTTGCTAGCTCACCAACAAGTTGTAAATTACGACTTATATCAACACATGAACCTTGATGAAGAACTGGTGGAATGTCTAATAAACCACATACAGTCTTAAGTCCAGGACCAGCTAATTCTTTTGCTTCCTTTAAAAGCAAACCTGCTTTTGCTGCTGCATGAGCTGCACAACCAGTAATAACTACTATTACATCATGAGCAATTAGATACTTAATCATTTTTACTGTAGGTTCGTCATGTTTAACTTTTGGATTATTACAACCAACAAAGGCAGCAGCACCTCTTAGAGTACCGGATAATATAACATCTGCAAGAGGTTTAACCGTTTGCAAAGGTCCTATATTTGAATTAACAACCGTGTCAAGACTATCTACTATAGCCTCTGTACTAAATCCAACCACAGCATCACATTTTTCATTAGGAATTAAAACATTGTCTATATTTCTATTTTTGTAATTTAATATAGCTTCTCTTAATATTTTTTTTGCAGATTCATATGCATTATCTTCTTCAAACTCAATATACAAGGAATCTGTTATTTCAGCTTTTGGAGAAGTTGTTATAAATTTAGTGTGGTAAGATTTTGAAAGCTTTGCAAGTGATGGCATTATACATTGAACATCAACTATTAATGCTTCAACTGCACCTGTTATTACAGCAAGTTCCTGTTGAAGGAAGTTTCCTGCCATCTTAACACCATGTCTTAGTGCTATTTCATTTCCTGTACAACACATACCGCAAAGATTTATTCCATCTGCTCCTTGAGCTTTTGCAAGGGCGATAAGTTCAGGGTCTTCAGCGGCTGCAACAACTGCTTCTGAAAGTACCGGTTCATGACCATGTAATATAACATTAACTGAATTATTTTCTAAGACACCTAAATTAGCTTGAGTTTCTACTGGTGATGGAGTTGTAAATAAAATATCACTAAGTTCAGTTGCCATGTAAGAACCGCCCCAACCATCTCCAAGGGATGCTCTCATTGACATTTTAAGAAGATTTTCTGCATCGCCTGAACATCCAATGTGAGTTGAGTGCATTATACTAACTATATCTTTATCAATTGCTCTTGGAGTTACACCAAGTCTGTCCCAAACTTCTTTTCTCTTTTTAGGTAAGGCTGTAGGGAAAATTAAATTTCCATGAGGTTTACCAAACTCATTCAATGTAACTGCAGCTAAATCATGAGCTACATCATAAATATCTCTTCCTTCAGTTTCAATATCATATCTTTTTGCAACAGCTATAAGTTTCTTCTCATCTCTTATATTTATTTGTCCATCTCTTGATGCATTTTCAAGGTAAAGACATATTGATCTACCGTGATCTGAGTGAGCTGCTGAACCAGCTGCACACATTCTTGCAAAATTTCTTGCAACTATAACATCTGCTGTAGCGCCACAAATACCTCTCGCTACTCCCTTTCCAGGAACTGGGCTTACCCTACAAGGTCCCATAGCACAGTTTCTACAACATACACCTGCTGAACCAAAACCGCAGGGTGTCTTCATTTCAACTTTTCTATCCCAGGCAGTTTCTACACCATCTTTTTTTGCTTTTGCAATAAGCTCTTCCTCAGCTGCTTCTATTAATAATCCCCTGTCTTTCATTAATAAAATACCTCCTTAACCATAATAGACCCATAACATAGATTGTATTTTTGAATATAGTTTAAAAGTGATTGTCTATTAAAACTAGAAAAACTAACATAGTAGGGGGAAAGTCAACATCTGTTTAACCAAGGGCAAAGTATACTGTCAATTTGGGTTTTAGGTATATCCAAGGTGGACAATATGGTTTTGTAAAATTCACCTTCACTACTTAATTAACTGTTTAAAATTTTTATATAAAAATTTTAAATTGAATGCTAATAATTCATGTTGGTATATAATATAATTCCTACTTTATCCATGATGACATGAGAGTTGGAACTACCCCTAATACGTTTACAGGTTAATTATATAACAGATATTTTTATTTGATAAACAACTTAAATTTAGAGCTATACAACTAAAAGTTGAGTTGTTAATAAGTAATTAGCTTTCTCTATGCCTTTGTCCTAAATTAAAATCATATGGAAATAGATAAAAATTTAACAAATTATATGAAAGAATAAATTGGAATGTAAAGAATGTTATGTTAAATATTTTTGAATAGTATTAAGAACTATGGGAATACCTTTTTTTATCTTATCTTCGTTTGCTTTGCTGATGCATATTCTAAAATAATTATTATTTCTATATTCTCTCAAAAAACAGGCGCTTGTATCTAGCAATTCTATATTCTTATTTTGTAATGAACTTGCTATTTTATTATAGTATAGATCATTATTTACATAGATACAGGCGAAATAACCAGATTTGGGAACATTGTATTTTATTTTAGGGTGATTAAATAAGGATAAGGTATTTTTTAAACAAGTCATTCTATCAGAATATAATTTAATTATTTCTTTTTTGTGTATATCAAACAGGCCGCTTTTTAAATAAATTTCTAGAGCACCTTGAGATAATATTGGACTATTCATGTCTGTCCATTTTTTATAATCCAAGAAAGTATTTATGAGTAAGCTAGGCAGTATAAGTGCTGCAACTCTTAAACCGGGCATAAGAATTTTTGAATAGCTTTTTAAATAAATAACTTTTGATGAAGTATCATAAGTAAACATGGGATCATTTTTTTTATCTATGTCTAAATCTGCAACAATATCATCTTCTACAATGTAGACATTATATCTTTCTGCTATTTTTACAATTGATTCTTTTTCTTGTTTATTATAGGAATTTCCAGTTGGGTTATGAAATCTGGGAATCGTATAAAAAAATTTAATATTTCCATATTTAAACATACTTTCTAAATGGTCTAGATTAATACCATTAAGTCCTCTTTCGATTCCTAATGCGGAAATATTATTTAATTCTAAAGACTTTATCATTCCATAATAAGTAGGTTGTTCAACAAGAATGTTAGACTTACCATTTGGAAATGGCATAATTGATAATATATTTAATGCTTGTTGGGAACTTGATGTAATAATAATATTATCTGGATTGGTGAATATCTGATATTGTTGTAGATGTTTTGCTAATACCCTTATTAATGAGTTTAACCCACGTGGATCTAAATAAGTAAAGAGAGTTTCTTTATATAATTCTATAGATTTATTTAAACAATGCTGAAAATTTTTATAAGGAAAAGTTTTAATATCTGGGACTCCTGATGAAAAATCAATAGTAGAATGTTCTGAAAAATTATTATCATGGAAATCTTCTAATAGGTAGTATCCACTTTTCGGTGACGAATAAATAATATGGTCTTTTTCAAGTTTATCGTATGCTTTTAAAACTGTACCAATACTACAATTAAATAGGCGTGATATAACTCTAATAGAAGGTAATCTTTTTTTATGTGTAAAATTTCCAAATGAAATCTCATTCTTAATGTACCCTATAACCTCTTCATATTTTAACAATTTAAGCGACTCCTTTAGTTTTGTGCTAGCACAGATTGATTTTGTTTTCTATATTATAGATCTCCAATTGTATATTAAAAAGTGCCAGATTTATTAATGATAATGAGGCCAACTGTCTAAAATATAATATTTAGTTAAATCTATACTTATTTTCTATACATATAAATATTAATTTTGACATGACATAACATAATAAGTTAAATTATTAATGTGCAACTAAAGTATGTTACTAAGTTTAGAATATAGAACTATTTCACTAGATCAATAACAATTCTAAATTAAAAGGACGTGAAACTATGTTTGTTTTAGATAATGAAATTAATAGCCCACTATATATTCAACTATATCGGCAATTCAGAAAAAAAATTTTAAATGGCGACTTTAAACCTGGAAGCAAACTTCCGCCAAGCAGAAAACTATGCAATGACTTACATATAAGTAGAAATACTGTAGATATGGCTTACCAACAGCTATATTCGGAGGGATATGTAATTAGCAAACCTCGTAATGGATACTATGTTGAAAATTTAGATTTTTTACCTATTGATACTGCAAAAGAAATTTTTTATACTAAACCTACGCAGTATGATGACAATGATACACTAGTTAAATATGATTTCAAGTATGGAAAACTGAGTGAAGCTGATATACCTATACGTCAATGGCAAAAGATAACAAACAAGTGTCTAAGAGATTTTAAATATGAATTAACAAGTTATGGTCCAACTTTTGGAGAGCCTGGTCTTCGAGAAGAAATATTAAAATATCTTCAATATTATCGTGGCGTAAAATGTACTAGAGATCAAATTTTTATTGGAGCAGGTGTACATTATTGTTTAGGTATGGTCTGTCAACTAATCAGGGATACTAGCACCGTTGCAATGGAGGAACCAGGATATCACATAAGTCGTTTTACATTTGAAAACCATGGATTTAATGTGGAACCAATTCCTCTTGATTCATATGGCTTAAATGTAAAGGAGTTAAAATTAACTGATGCTAAAGCAGTTTATGTTACCCCATCACATCAATATCCTTTAGGAATTATAATGCCTATTTCTAGAAGGCTTGAGCTCATAGAATGGTCAAGCCAGAATGACTCAATAATTATTGAAGATGATTACAGCTGCCACCTTAGATATAACACAAAACCAGTACAGTCACTTCAATCTCTTAGCAGTGATAAGGTTATATATATAGGTAGCTTTTCAAAATTTTTATTTCCTACACTGCGTTTATCATACATGATCATTCCTGAAGGTATGATAGACAAGTTTACTAGGATGTTTAATGGCTATCCTTCTTCAGTTCCATTTATTATTCAAAAAACTTTAGAGCTTTTTATGCAGGAGGGACACTGGGAAAGTTATCTTAGAAAAGCTAATCGGATACAAAAGAAAAAACATGATACATTAGTTGACAATCTAAAAAAAGAATTTGGCAATAAAATTTCTATTTATGGTATGAATGCAGGCCTACACCTTTTAGTACAAGTAAAATGGACTATGACTGAAAAGGAACTAATTGAGAGAGCATATAAGGTAGGGGTAAAAGTGTATCCCACATCAAAATTTTGGAAACATCCTAAGAATGATTTGAAGGGTGCTGTTGTCTTAGGGTTTGGAGGAATAGCATTAGATCAAATTGATCCAGCTGTTAAACTTCTACATAAGGCATGGCTTACCAGTAGCAGTGAAGATTAAATAAATTATTTCTATAGTTTTGTACTATCACAGATGGTGATTTTATTTCTTGATATCTAAGTTATACTATAATACTATAAACTTAAAAGGCTCTAAAAAGGAAGGTGTGCTGAATTGGACATCAAACAATTAAAATATTTTTTGCAGGTTTGCAAACATAAAAGTTTTTCAAAGGCTGCTAAAGAGATTTATATTACTCAGCAGGGCTTGAGCAAGGCAATTAGCAATTTGGAGGAAGAACTTCAGTATCCTTTGTTTTATAATACAGCTAATGGAATTAGAATAACAAAATACGGGAAATATTTACAAAAACAATCTGAACATATTGTACAGGAATTTGATTTGATTTTAGGAGGCCTGAATAAAATGGCCAATGCCAATGAGGGGACTTTAACGGTATGTTTTTCCTTTGGGGTTCTTAACGCACTGTCCCCTGATATTATCTCAGGTTTTCGGGAAACTTACCCCAATATTGAACTAATTGTAAAAACCTATCCAGATTCGATTTGTGAAGAAGTCGTTATGAATGAAAATGTAGATTTAGCTATTTCAATTGGTCCTGTTAATGTAAAAAAATTTAGTTCCACTACTATTAAAATACAATATCCTTGTATGCTGGTAAATGAAAAAAATCCCCTCTCGAAAAAGACAGCGGTTGACTTTAAAGATTTGAAAAATGAGAAATTTATTATTCTTAATGAAAAATTTCATTTTTATCATAACTTTCTTAATAAATGTAAAGAGTCAGGTTTTGAACCTAATATAGTTTTTACTACTTCAGAAGTTATCACCATTCATAAACTAAGTCACCTTAACGAAGGTCTTGGTGTTAGTGTGGACTTTATGGCTAGTGATATTAACTATTCAAATGTTTATTCAATTCCATTTAAAGACCGTTCTTTTAAGTGGGAAATCTGCTTAATAACTAAGAAAGAGCGATTTGTATCTAATTTAGTAAAAATATTCACTAATTATTTGATAAATCATAGCAAGAAGAAAATGTTTCCAGTTTCTTCTATGGGGTCAGGGTAACACCTAATAATTGTTACTAAAACTATAGCTTTCGATTTCAATGATTTTTGTTAAATCATTGAAGTGGAGAAGCTTTTTTTTGCGTGAATTTTCTCTGGAATTTTACAATAATAGATAGGGAAAAAAGTGCTTAAGGTAATAAAACAAATTCTTTACTTGCAGTTTTTATTTTTTTATAATAATCTTTACATAACGATAAATTGGTATAATTAACATATTATATATTTCTGTGTTATAGGGTAAGAGGTGATAACTTTGAAAAATAAAAAGTATATAGTAGATAAATATTACGAAGATATTGAGGAAAAATACTGCTGCAAAAGTATTGATGAATTGTTAGGAAAAAAATATTTTATAGCAGAAAAATTTGGAATAGGGAATTTTTCAAGAATGAAAATAGAGGACGGATTAGAGATATCAAAAATTAATGTTGATTATAAAATGGAAATGGATTTTAATAATATAAATTTTAGTGATGATATTTTAGAATTAGGATACTGCTACAATGGAGATGTGGGAATCTCCTCATTACCTGATAATAAAAAATATAAAATTAAAGCAGGAGATATTTTTATTTACAAGACATTGAATAATGTTAATTATTTTAAATTTGAATATAGCCAGTGTAGAACTATATCTGTTCATATGAATTTTAATGCTATTAAAAATGCTGTAAATCCAATATGGGAAGATAAATTAATAATAGAGTGGCAGGAAAAAATAAAGGATATATTTGAAAAAGATATACTAATAATGGAGAAGGCTAGTTTTAATATGAAAAAAATAGCAGAGCAAATAGACTCCATTTCAATTAGTAATATGATGGGATATATAAATCTAAAGCTTAAGACAATAGAATTTTTAGCTACTCTTCTTGAAGAAAAATCAAACACAAAATTTCTAAAAAACTCAAAAGAGCAGGAAAAGGAAATTATAATTAAAGCTAAGGATATTATAAGCAAAAATCTTCAAAACACACCATCCGTTAAAGAAATAGCTAGTGATTCAAATATAAGTTTATATAAATTACAAGAGCTTTTTAAGAATATGTTGGGAGATACAGTGTATGAATATATAAAAAAAGCGAGAATTGAAAAGGCAAAGGAGTTATTGAAGAACACAGATATGTCAATTTTAGAAATAGCAAATGAAATAGGATATGAAAATCCAAGTAAGTTTTCAAATCTATTTAAAGGATATAACAATATTACTCCGTTAAAATATAGAAAATTAAATATGTCTAAGTAATGAGATAAAAATGTTTTAAGTTTAACAAAATCCTTTGTTTGATTTTGTTTTTGGAGCATTTTTTATTTTTTTTAGAGTTGAAATTGATATTCATTATCAGTTAAACTTTAAATAGAATAAATTTTGCTCCAAACATATTAATAGAACATTGTAGATGAGGAGTTAAGAGGAGGGTAATTATGAAAGAAAAATCAAACTTAGGATTCCTTTTAGATGTATCTGGTAGAGAAAAAATCAAATTATATATATCAGCGCTATTTAGCATAGTAAGTTCAGTGCTTTCTGTAGTTCCATATATTCTGATGTACAACATAATACTAGAGCTTTTTAAGGACTCAGTAGATTATGAAAGAATTAAGTCTATGGCTGTAATTGTAAGTATTGTTGTAGTTGCTAGAATGGTGGTATTTTTATTATCAGGTGTATTTTCTCATGTAGCAGCATATACAATACTTTATGAACTTAGAATGAAAGCAATAAATCATATTTCAAAGCTTAATATGGGATTTTTTACAGGGCATACTCTTGGAGAAGTTAAAAAAAACATAAATGAGGATATAGAGAAGTTAGAAAATTTTATAGCACATCAGATTCCAGATTTAGCTTCAGCAGCAGTGACTCCTATTATAATCATATCTTATCTTTTGTATTTAGACTGGAGACTAGCTTTGAGTTTGTTTATTCCTGTTATTTTAGGAGTTATAAGTCAACTGTTTGTGTTCAAAGGTATGAAAGAAAGAATGGTTCATTATCATAATCTAGTTCAAAAACTTAATTCTACTATTATTCAATATATAAATGGAATTAATGTAATGAAAGCCTTTAATTTATCAGCAAAATCATTTAAAAACTATAAAGACATTACGGAAGAATATGCAGATTATTGGGTTGAGATAACTATGAAAAGTGCTCCTATTTATGCTGTGTTTTTGGTTCTTATAGATTCAGGTCTTTTATTTATAATTCCTATTGGAGGAATTATGTTTTTAAAAGGAAGTATAAATGCATCAACTTATATATTATTCTTAATTTTAAGTGTAAACTTTCTTGCTTCCTTTAAACAACTATTGGAATTTGGAGAAACTTTTTCAATGCTTTTAGAAGGCGCTGGAAAAGTAAGAGAGATTCTTGGACAAGAAGTACAAACAGAAGGAAATGAAAAATTAAATGGAAAAATTTCTGGAAAGATAGAGTTTAATAATGTTGAGTTTAAATATGATAAAAATGAAGTTATAAAAGATTTATCCTTAACTATAGAGCCTAAAACCATAGTTGCACTTGTAGGACCTTCAGGTTCAGGAAAAACTACACTAGGACAATTAGTGGGAAGATTTTGGGATGTAGAGAAAGGCAGTATCACTATTGATGGTATAAATATAAAAAATATTAAAATGGAAGAACTTATGGATAAGGTATCCTTTGTGTTCCAAGATGTGTTTATGCTTCAAGATAGTATATTTGAAAATATTAGAATGGGTGCTGATAAAAGTTTGAAGCAAGTTATTGAAGCTAGCAAAAAAGCGCAAATTCATGATTTTATAATGAGTTTACCTGATGGATATAATACATCCCTTGGAGAAGATGGAATCAAGCTTAGTGGGGGAGAAAAACAAAGGATATCTATTGCAAGGGCAATATTAAAAGACAGCCCTATTGTAATTCTCGATGAAGTAACTTCTTATTCAGATATAGAGAATGAAAGTAAAATACAAGAAGCTCTTAGAAATTTGTTAAAAGATAAAACAGCTATGATCATAGCTCATAGACTATATACAATAAAAAATGCAGACAAAATTGTGGTATTAGAAGAGGGCAAAATTATAGAGCAGGGAAAGCATAATTATCTTATGAATAAGAAGGGGTTATACAGACATCTTTGGGATATGTATGATTATGAATTTGTAGAATTAGAAAGGAGTGTGTAATATGCTTAGGGATATAAAAAAGTTATTAGGTGAGCAAAGAAAAAAACTTAGAAAGCCTATATCTTTGTTAACTATTGATACTTTGTTTAATATGCTTTCTTACTCAATGCTATATTTTGTATTATTAGATTTAATTAAATTTCAGTTGAGTTTTTCTAAAATCAAGACTTATTCCATTATAATGATAGTAGCTTTTATAGCTAGAGCTTTAGTTAATGCAATAGGATATACAGGAATTCAAGCGGAAGGTGCAAGGGCTATTAAAGACATGCGTATATCATTAGGAGATCATATTAGAAATATAAACTTAGGATTTTTTAATAAAAATAGTATAGGAAGTTTATCTAATATAATGACTAATGATTTACAGGATTTTGAAAAGGTAATAACTCACAGTACTAGTGATTTGATAAAAACAGTATTTCTTAGCAGTTATCTTCTTATAATAACATTTTTTATTAATTTTCAGTTAGGTGTGATTCAATTGCTAGCTATACTAATTGCTGTGCCTATTATTTATATAGGAGGACGTAGAGTTACTCGTATAGGTAAAGCGAAAAAGGTAGTAATGAATCAGGTTATATCAAGAATGGTTGAATATCTTACTGGAATACAGGTATTTAAAGCCCATAATTTAGTGGGACAGAAGTTTGAAAGACTAGAAAAATCCTTTAGAGATTTAAAGAGAGAAAGCATAAGAACAGAAGTGGCAATTGTACCTTTTGTGCTTATATTTCAGATAATAGTTGATGTGAGTTTTCCTATATTATTACTCATAGCTACAACAAAATTGGGAGTAGGAGTTATTAATAAAACAGAATTTCTAACATTCATTATAATAAATATAGCACTTACAAATATTTTAAGAGCATTTTCAGTACAATATGGAATGTTTAGATATTTTAAACTGGCATCACAAAAATTAATACAAACTTATGAACAGCCAGAAATGAGTTATAAGCATGAAAAAGCGGATTTTAAAAATTATAACATTGAGTTTGATAATGTAAGTTTTGAATATGAAAAAGGGGAAAATACTATAAATAACTTAAGTTTTCAAGCAAAAGAAGGAACTATGACTGCATTGGTGGGACCCTCAGGGTCTGGAAAAACTACAATTACAAGTTTAATAGCTAGATTTTGGGATGTAAATAAGGGAAGAATAAAAATAGGTGGAGAAGACATAAAAACTGTAAATCCAGATTCACTCTTAAGACATATAAGTATGGTGTTTCAAGATGTATATCTTCTAAATGATACAATATATAATAATATAAAGTTAGGAAATGAAAAGGCTACTAAAGAGGATATAATAAAGTCAGCTAAAATTGCTAATTGTCATGAATTTATAGAAAATATGGAAAATAAGTATGACACTATAGTAGGAGAAGGTGGATCAACTTTATCAGGAGGAGAAAAACAAAGAATATCTATAGCTAGAGCAATATTAAAGGATGCACCTATAATACTTCTAGATGAAGCAACGGCTTCACTTGATGCAGATAATGAGATGGAAATCAGAAAGGCTATAAAAAAACTTACAGCAAATAAAACAGTAATAGTTATAGCTCATAGATTAAATACTATAAAAGATGCAGATCAAATTATAGTGTTAAATGAAGGTTCTATAGAGGAAAATGGTAATCATAAAGAATTAATAGAAAATAAAAAAAGATATTATAATATGTATAATGAAATGGAAAAAGCTAAAAGCTGGGCAATATAGTTGAATTACCAATAAGAGTTTTTTAAGCAGAGATTGTTCATTTGGGGTTTCGTCAGATGGAATTAAAATTTCAAAAGTCTATTGGTAAAAGAGGTTATCATTGTATGTTCTAAAAGAGAATGATAAAATAAACTAATAAAGTTAAACTATAGGATTAATAAAAACTAAGGTAACTATTTACTTTTGCAACATAATATAACAAAGGAGAATTATTATGAACAATTGGGCAGAGGGAGCCAAAGGACGTAGGTTTATAACTTCATTTAGTGGAGGAAAAGATAGTGTACTATCACTTTATAAAGGAATGAAGCAAGGAGAACCATGTGGACTTATTGTTATGATGGAGGAAGAGGGTAAGCTTTCAAGATCTCATGGATTACCACCTGCATTATTAAAGGCTCAAGCAGAATCAATAGGATTACCTATATATAGTGCAAAAGCTACCTGGGAAGATTATGAAGAAAAATTTATAGAACTTTTAAATATAGCAAAAAGTAATGGTGCGGAGGTTTTATTAACAGGAGACTTAGATATGCCTAGTACTGGATGTTGGTATGAAAAAGTTACAGAGAAAGCAAATATCGATCTTGCTATGCCATTGTGGCAGATGAATCATAGACAAGCGGTTGAAGAATTTATAAACTTAGGTTTTATTACTAAAATAGTAACTGTAAATTTATCACTTGGTATGCGTGAAGACGATTTAGGAAATGTACTTACGCATGAATATATTAAGGAATTAGAGGAAAGAGGTATTGATCCTTGTGGAGAAGGTGGAGAATTTCATACTACAGTTATAGATGGACCAATATTTAAAACACCAATTTCTATAAAACAATGCAGTATCCTTAGAAATGGTGAGTATGCATTTTTACCGTTGGAATTAAGTTAATAATAATATCTTCTCTGAAAGGTACCTGTTACCTTTCAAAAATTGGAAAATTAATTTTAAAAA
Source organism: uncultured Clostridium sp. (assembly GCA_964554365.1). Lineage (GTDB taxonomy): Bacteria > Bacillota > Clostridia > Clostridiales > Clostridiaceae > Clostridium_AM. Next base: position 20,157 of record CAZKOJ010000008.1, read on the forward strand.
GTTTAGATTATAATTTTATGTTCCAAAATGAAATGAAAAACACCAACTAGCTAAATGGCACTAGTTGGTGTTTAAACAAATCCTAACTCATGGAAAAAACTATTTACTTTTACTTGAATTCTTATCACCCTTTTTGAAACGCTTTTCTGGATTGTTACAATCTACTATATTTCAGAAATAACATTTTATTAATATAGACTCTTGGGATACTTTTTATTTGTACTAAACATATCATATAGTCTAACAAGTTTAGATTCTTAAATGATTTACATAAAAGACACTTATGGTAATTTACTATTTTTAAAAAATATCTTTTAATGGATACCATTAATTGAATAACTATTAGGTTCTTGAAAATTTGCATAAAGTACTTTAAATATTTAATTTACATTTCTTTATGAGTTAGGATCTGCTAGAAGAAGATTTTCTTTACTTCTTGTATACAGTATAACATTATAATATTCAAAATACAATATATTTTCAGAAAATTATAAAAATAATTTTAGATTTATATTTTGTAAATGTAATATCCTTAACTTTATTTGATAGTTTTAATACTAAGTTTTGGAATAGAGGTAGCAGTGATATAATATACTGATATTGGTTAAATATTCAAGTTTTAAGGAGAAGATAAGTATGAAAATCTTAGTTGTATATTATTCCTTAGAGGGGAACACAAAGCTTATAGCAGAGTCTATAGCAAAGTCAGTAAATGGAGATATTCTAGAACTGAAACCAGAAAAGGACATATCACCAAAAGGTTTTTCAAGATTTTTATGGGGTGGAAAGCAAGTTGTTTTAAAGGAAAAACCTCCATTGAAACCATTGGATAAGAATGCTATGGAATATGACTTAATATTCTTCGGTTCACCAGTGTGGGCTGGAAGTTTTGCACCGGCCTTTAATAGCTTCTTCAATAGTATAAGTATAAAAGGCAAAAAAGTAGCTATGTTCTGTTGTTATGCAGGAAGCGCTGGGAAGACTTTTGAAAAATTTAAAAAGGCCTTAGAGGGGAATAAATTTGTGGGGGAAATTGGATTTAAAGACCCTTTAAAAAATGACAAGAAAGCAGCGACAAATGAAGCCTCAAAATGGGCTAATAGTAAACTTTTAAATGAGTTAAAATGATTATATAAACTATAATTAAAAAGAAGTAGTAGTGCTTGGGTTGAGCACTACTAAAATATTATATTATATGTCTAAACATTCGTAATCTATAAGCATTCATAGCTGTTTCACCTAATTTATTTACTAATTTATAATTAGCCACAGCTCCAACAACAGCTCCAATAACTGGGACTAATTGCAACATTTTTGCTAAATCAATATAATCTCTATATTCCTGTTGAAACTTTCTCCAGTCAAAATCATTTATATCGGTGGGAAGATGTTTAACATAGCCATCCCAATTGCGAACAATTTTATAAATTTCTAATTTTCGTTCTTTGCTACAAAAAGCTAATTGAAACACATATAAAATATATAATCTTTCTTTATAATCTTTAACATTAAAGCCGTATAAGCTAGCTGCATCAAAAAGAAACTTCATTTTCAAGCTTAAAAGTATAGGAAAATCTGCTAATCCAACTAAAAATCCTGCTGCACCAGTGCCTGCCCCACTAAGTGTAGCAGTTTTTTTATAAAACTCTAATTTATTAACAACCTTTTCTTCTCTTTCTTGTAATGAAGCATTTATTAAAGGGCTTTTACTTGAAAACTCAGAACCAATAAGAACACCCTTAATCATATTTTTTATTGCTTCAGTTATAAGTTTATGAGCTTTTTCAGGTATTAAGCCATTCATTTTATTTTGAAATCCTTTTGCTAAATCAATTTTAATAAAAGGTTTTTTACTCATTTTTTTATCCCATAGCTTTAATTTTTTAATAGCTTCATTTTCATAGTTTTCCATATCTTTTCTCCTATTTGGTTTAAATTAGTATAATAATTATTCACATTAACATCAATAGAAAAATTATCTTCTATTGATAAATTAATTAATATTAAATTTTAAAGTTAAGTTTAAAAATGTTGAATGCAGTTTTATAAAACTCTTTATATCGTATTTTATAATATAACATTAGCATAAAATCTTCAATTACTATTTTTATCTAAATTCCATCTTCATTTAGATTTATTTAATGTTATATTCTAAATTCTTTACTATTCTCATTATTTCATGTTAGCTATTTTATAGAAAAGAATGTAATTCAATGAAGCTTAGAATCTTTCATTAACCATGTAATTTCTTTTATGTTGATAAATAAGAAGCCCTCTATCGCAGATTATAGACTGCCAATAGAGGGCTTCAATAGTTGTAAAAACAACACTGTGATTTAATTTCTAGTTATTAATAATAAGTTCTTTTCCTTCTTTACTCCACTTAGCAAATTCAGCTGTTGCTGTGAAAAGTACGTCTGTGGATGAGTTAAGTGCCGTTTCACAAGAGTCTTGTAAAACACCTACGATAAAGCCTACACCAACTACCTTCATAGCAATCTCATTTGGAATACCGAATAAGCTACATGCTAGAGGAATCAGTAATAGCGAACCTCCAGCTACACCTGAAGCACCGCAAGCGCATACAGCCGACAGTATACTGAGGATTAATGCCGTAGCCATATCTACTTGAATTCCAAGCGTGTTAACTGCTGCAAGGGTCAAAACAGAAATAGTAACAGCTGCACCACCCATATTAATCGTAGCGCCTAATGGAATGGATACAGAATACGTATCCTTATCTAAACCTAGTTTTTCACACATGCTCATATTTACAGGAATGTTTGCAGCTGAGCTACGTGTAAAGAATGCTGTAATACCACTTTCCTTTAAACACTTAAACACAAGTGGGAATGGGTTTTTACGAATATTTAAGAACACAATGATTGGATTGACAACAAGAGCCACAAAGACCATACAACCAATCAGAACTGCAAGTAATTGTCCATAGCTGAGTAAGGACTTGATTCCATTTGTAGAAATAGACTCAAATACAAGAGCCATGATTCCTAATGGCGCAAAGTTTATTACCCATCTAACAATTTGGGATACTGCATCTGAAAAATTGGAAATCATCGTTTTTGTAGAGTCAGGCGCATTCCTTAAAGCAAATCCAAAAAGTACCGCCCAAGACAATATGCCGATATAATTGGCATTATAAAGTGCTTTTACTGGGTTATCAACAATGTTCATTAGTAATGATTTAAGAACCTCTGAGACACCTCCTGGAGGCTTCAGATTCTCAGCACCCGCTCCAGCTACAAGTGTTAAGCTTACCGGGAACATAAAGCTTGCAACAACCCCCACAAGTCCAGCTAAGAATGTTCCTAGAAGATAAAGGACGATAATGGATTTCATATTGGTTTTATGACCACTCTTATGTTGAGATATGGCCGACATAACCAAAAAGAAGACCAATATAGGCGCAATCGCTTTTAAAGCGCCTACAAATAAAGAACCAAAAATGATTATTGGTTTTGCTATTTCTGGAATCGTTACAGCCAAGATAATGCCAATAATCAAACCTACAATTATTCGTTTTACCAGGCTTAATTGATTCCAACTGTTCATTAGTTTTCTCATAATATTTTTCCTCCTACAGTCAAGATATAAACGAAACAGTGCACAGATACTTTAGACTTGCTACTATGGGAATGGTTATCCTAATAACTGCGCTAGGATAACTTTACCATAATTATTAACTCATGTGAAGCAAAAATTGAAGTGATATAAATCTAAATCTGCTATTGTAATAATTTTCTGTTTATTCAAAAAGACAGTTTGATAGACACATCGAAAAATATGTGCAATAAGGAAAGAAAATGTCAAGAAATATTCCAATATGTGTAATATAATTGTGGAATTTCATGAAATGTACCCATACATTTTGAAAATAAATTTATCTATAATATAATAGTAATTAATGAATTATTGGACAATAAAAACATATAATTCCAAAATTTTAGCGTAAATTAAGTTTTATATAGTAATTTTACAGAGGAATTTATTGCAAAATAAAGGGGGAAGTTTTCATGCAAAAAGAAAATCTTTTAAGACAGGAAAAAAGTGTATCGACAATGAGTCTTGTTCAAATGGCGCTTATGATAGCCATAACTTGTGTAGCTACTATGGTTATTAAGGTGCCAACACTTTTTGGGGTGGGATATGATCACTTAGGAGACAGTATGGTGTTTGTAGGGGCGATTTTATTTGGAAAGAAAAAAGGAGCTATAACAGCTGCGGTAGGTATGAGTTTGGCTGACTTTTTACTGGGATATGCATATTACGTACCTTTTACTTTTCTCATTAAAGGATTAATGGCGTATATTGCAGCATCTATTGCGTACAGAGGCAATTATGAAGGTAAAAATATGTTAAATAATATATTGGGATTTGTTCTTGGTGGCACATGGATGATATTTGGATACTTTTTAGCTAAGATAGTAGTTGTGCAGTATGTAGTAGTTAAGGCTGATAGTTTTAATAAAGCGTTGATGATAGCATTAGCAGGTATTCAAGGAAATATTGCACAAGTTACTCTTGGTATGATAATTGCAATACCACTTGTTAAAGCACTACATTCAAAATTAAAAATTAAAAAATAGATGATGACAAAAGGTATAGCATTGTAGGCTATACCTTTTTTTGAGTACAACTGTTTAGCTGCAGGCACGTCCGCAGGGGCCAACTTTAAAGAAAGTAAATTTTATCTTTTTAACCATATCAATTTAGAATGTTCATTAGCTGTAGGCATACCAGATATTAATTTACATTTAACAGTAATTAAATTTACTATAAAAGTATCATATTCATGAGTGTTGTCATTGAAAACACTATAATCTGACAATTCCAGGGAAATCTTATTATAATAAATTATAGAATAATAGGAATTGTTTGCGTGTTGAAAAGCAGGCGTATCAAATATATACTGTTAAAAAAGCAGTTTAGCGGAGACTTTATGAAAAATAGAAGTCTACTTTTCCGTACATTATCCTCAATATTATCTGAAAAGATATATATTGTAAATTTGAAAGGAGAAATTTTGATGAAATTTTTTATAACGTCTAAGGATATAGGAATAGATTTAGGAACATCAAATACTTTATTATATGTAAAGGGAAAAGGTATTTTATTAAGAGAGCCTTCAGTGGTAGCTATAAATAGCACAAATAGAAAAGTTTTAGCTGTTGGTGTAGATGCGAAGGATATGATAGGAAGAACACCAAAAGATATTGTTACTATTAGGCCATTAAAGGATGGGGTAATTGCTAACTTTGATATAACTGAGCAAATGCTTAAAAAGTTTATTGAAAAGGTTACTGGTAAAGGTGCTTTTAAAAGTTCTAGAATAGCGATTTCACATCCTTCGGGAGTAACAGAGGTTGAAAAGAGGGCAATTAATGAGGCAGTAAATCAAGTAGGAGCACGTAAGGTTATGCTAATTGAGGAGCCTTTGGCTGCGGCTATAGGAGCAGGTCTACCTGTAAATGAGCCAGTTGGTAGTATGATTGTTGACATAGGTGGAGGTACTACTGAGGTGGCGGTTATTTCTCTTCAGGGAATTGTTATAAGCAAAACTTTAAGGGTTGCAGGAGATGAATTAGACGAGACAATTATTGACTATGTAAAAAGAGAGTTTAATCTCCTGATAGGAGAAAGAACAGCAGAAAATGTTAAAATTGAACTGGGTTCTGTGTATGCAGATGATGATGAAGAACGATATATGGAAATAAGGGGAAGAGATTTGGTAAATGGGCTTCCAAGGGCTGTTAATATTACAGAGAGTCAAATAAGAGAAGCTTTGAAAGAGCCAGTAGCTTTGATAATTGAAGCTATTAAAACTGTCATTGAGCAAATCCCACCAGAACTTGCAGCGGACATAATGGATAAAGGTATAATGCTTTCAGGCGGTGGATCACTTCTAAAAGGTTTAGATAAGCTTATATATAGTGAAATACATATACCAGCTTATATTGCAGAAAACCCTCTTGAGTGTGTTGTTATTGGTGCAGGAAAGTGCTTGGACATGTTAGATAAGATATAAGAGAATAACAATGAAATTACATGTCTTCAGGCTAATATTGTAAAAGAACCTATAAAGGACTATCAGTTAGTCCTTTTAAGCAGTTTGAAATTTAGAATAAACTCCCTACTTAAAATTCCTAATATAAACCCTAACATGGATTATGTTAGGGTTTCAACTTATGATATAAGGTCGAGTTAAAATTATATATGGTGTTGAGATGATTATATACATAGCAATAAACCGTAGGTTTCTAAATTATCGACTAAATTCTTTTGTTCGCTTGATTTCCACCGTTAATTTAGTTGAAATTAATATAATTTTTTAGTTTTTACTTTTACCAATGTAGATATTTGAGAGTTCAATGGTTTGACCTTCATCTAAAGGTCTTATTAAATGCTCAATATCTACTTTTTTGTTAAATAATAATACTTATATAGAAAAGTACTATATGGTATAGTGAAATCAGAAATTTAGATTTGTCTAATAGAAGATAATACATTCCTTTCTAAAATAACCTTAAGAAATGAGGCACTTTAGATGAATAATTTAATAAAAAGTCAAAATATTCTAATTGTAGACGATGTTACTATGAACAGAAAAATATTGGAAACAGCATTAAAAGATCAATACAATGTAAAATTGGCAAATAGCGGAAGAGAGGCTCTGCTTATTGCTGTATCTAAAAACCCTCCAGATCTTATTCTTTTAGATATTATGATGCCTGAAATGGATGGCTATGAAGTTTGCAAAAGATTGAAAGAAATACCTGAGACAAGGGAAATTCCAATAATTTTTGTAACTGCTATGAATGAAGAAAAACATGAGGAGTATGGATTTAGCATTGGAGCCATTGATTATATTACTAAACCCTTTAGCATACCCATTGTAAAGGCTAGGGTCAAGAATCATATAGAATTAAAAAAATATAGAGACTTGTTAAAAGAGAATAGTATGTTAGATGGATTGACTGGCATTGCAAACCGCCGTCATTTTAATGAAACGTTGTTAATGGAATTAAATAGAGCAAAACGTTTAGGTTCAACTTTATCAATACTTATGGCTGATATTGATTTTTTTAAAAAACATAATGACTCTTATGGACATTTAGAAGGAGATGAATGTTTACGTAAAGTAGCGTTAACTTTAAAAAATCAATTAAAAAGGCCTGCTGATTTGGTAGCAAGGTGGGGCGGAGAAGAATTTGCTTGTATCTTACCTGAAACTGGTCATGTTGCGGCTCTAGCTATTGCGGAAAATTTACGAAGGTCAGTAATGGATTTAGCTATTCCGCATAAAGATTCACCAATAGAAAAAATTCTAACTGTAAGCATAGGCGTTGCAACTACATCGACCTCAGAAAATGAAGATTTTGAATCATTGATTAAAAAATCAGATGATGCACTTTACAAAGCAAAAGAAAAAGGAAGAAATAGGGTGTGTTCAGAAATGAATTAAATTTATTAACTGAAGGTATTATAGAAATTACCAATCAAACTAATCAAATATTTTATTAGAATTTTTACTATTCAAAAAGCCAATACTTAATATTAAGCATTGGCTTTAAATTTACAAAATTATATCCAAAATATCGGTGCTCTAATTTTGACACCTATCTTCAGATAGGTGGGTGTCAGCACAGATGGTTCAATCGCCTTAAATGCCATAAAAGGGCTCACAAAAAGGTACATATCCTCGTCTGAATATCGGACTCCCGAAACTTTAATGTAGGTTCGAAATAAGAGCTTAACGAGTATTTCAGAAACTTAATTATCTTTTGTTGAGATTATAATAACATATTTAAAGCAACAGTACAAGACTTTTATGTATCTAAGATGCTAGTCCTTTTTTTATTTTGCTGTTATAAGTAAGTCTTTCTCTAATATGTGATTAATCAGCCAATTATTTAAAAAAGTTAATATTCCCATTATAGATTCATCTTGATTTTTATCAATTTTATTCAAATTCACTTCATCTATTTTTTTAATAAAATTTGCATGGTCGATTTTTTGAGTGAATAATCTTTTATAATTTATACTCTCCATATAGTCTTCTTCATCTTTAAAGTGATAAACTGTATACTCTCTTAGTTCTTGGATTAGTTCCACAATTTTATCATATTTATCAATTGATGAGCTTTTTAATAATTGATAAGCTTGTTCACCTATTTTAAAAAGTTTTTCATGCTCTGCATCAATATGCGGAACACCTATTTTATATTCTTCCTTCATCTCAAACATTTATTAATCTACTCCTTTGAATTAATTTTAATACTCACATCTGGTACATATAAGTACAAAAAATATCATATTTAGGATGAGTTACTTATATAAACAATATATCACAGAATAATGAAAATAAAAATGATTTTATGAAATCTATAATAAATTTCAGTGGTTTTCTTATGATTTAATTATCAGTATAAACCATGCAGTATTGCTGTAGTTCACTATTAGGAAGTTTTATGGTTTCAACTAGTTCAAAACCATAGTTTTTGTAAATTTTAACATTATCAATATTTTGTGTTTCTAGAGTATATGTAATATTTTTTTGTTTTTCAAAAACACTTCTAATCATTTTACTAGTGAATTTTTGTCCTCTATATTGCTTTTGAACGATAAGTAGATCTAAGTGTATATAAATTTCGGGTACCACATCATCTATCCATGCAGAACTCATTTGATTTAATACATAAATTCCATTAAAAAACGTTTTAAAACTAATATAAGTACACATTTTTAAAGATTTTAAAATAGCTTTATGCACATTAAATAAGTATTTAATGTGAGATTTGCATTTTACAGAATAAAACACAAGGATAATCCCCTCTAATTTTTCAGAAGTAGCATATAAATCACTATAGTCATATAATAATTTTAGATAATTTTCAAAGAATATGCATAAGGATGGTAGTCTAGTTTCTTCATCAGAAAAAATGTGTTTATATAATGGGTCCTCCATAAAATTTTCTGCGAATATATTTGCAACTTTTTTTATATCTTCTTTCGGTATTTTATAAAGATTAACAGTATTAATAATCCCACTCCTAACTTTAATATTGGTTTATATTATTGATATATGGTTCAACCGCCTTAAATTCTATTATATGTTATAATAGTTATGTAATAATTAAATATTATAACATATAATATTTATGTAATAATTAAATATTAAATGCTAGGGGTACCGTTCTAGGCTGAGAAACAATGTTTGTTAACCCTTCTACCTGATCTGGATAACACCAGCGTAGGGAAGTAGATTGTTGAAAAATCAAATCGTATTCCTACAGAATACGATTTTTTTGGGTGCCTTTTAGCAAAGTAAGGAGTTTTTTTTCATGTCATTAACTAAAAATATTGCAGAAATTTTATCTCATTCAACTTCTATTTTTGCACTAATTGCTTTGGCTATTTTTGTTCTATTTTTAGTAAAGGTTAAAAAATTAAACTTACTACTCAACTTATAACTCAAATAGGTATTGCACTAGCACCATATCCATTGAGTTAAAGGCGTGCTTAATCTATAATAGTTTATAGAGGTGCTAGAGATGAATAAGACAATTGGAATACTTGCACATGTAGATGCTGGTAAGACTACATTTGCTGAGCAAGTTTTGTATCATACAAAAAGTATTAAAAATAGAGGTAGAGTAGATCATAAAAATTCCTTTCTAGACAGTCATAATATAGAAAAGGAAAGAGGAATTACAGTATTTTCAGATCAAGGTATTTTTAATTATAATTCTTCAACCTATTTTTTAATAGATACTCCAGGACATGCAGATTTTTCAACAGAAATGGAGAGAGCTATTGGGGTTATGGATTATGCTATTGTCATAATAAGTGGAGTTGAAGGTATACAAGGACAAACAGAAATAGTATGGCAGCTGCTTAGAAAACATAAGATACCAACCTTATTTTTTATTAATAAAATCGACAGAATTGGTGCAAATATAGAGGCTATATTAGAAGAAATTTCATTAAATTTAACTAAGGAAGTTTGTTTTGTTACAGAGTCTTTTAATAAAGGAGAAATGAGTTTAGAGCTAATAGAATTCATTGCTGAACGTGATGAGACACTTTTTGAAAAGTACTTAGAAGAGGGCTACGAAAAAGACTTGTGGTTAAATTCTATGAAAAGAATGATCAAAGAGAATAAGATATTTCCATGTTTAAGCGGATCAGCACTGCAGGATATTGGAATAGAGAGTTTTTTAGAAACTTTAGATATGTTGACTTTTACAGAGTACCGTGATGAAGAGGGATTCAGCGGATTAGTATATAAAATACGTCATGATGAGCAGGGGAATAGATTAACTTATATAAAAGCATTAAGTGGTAATTTAAAAGTTAGAGAAAGTATTTCTATAGGAACTGATGAAAATAGTATTTATGAGAAAGCCAGTCAAATAAGACTTTATAATGGAAGTAAGTTTGAAACTGTAGACAGAGTTTCAGCAGGGGAGCTTTTTGCAGTAACAGGATTCTCAAGTGCATCTATTGGACAGGTTTTAGGAGCGTCAAAGGAAAAGATTAAATATGAACTGGTTCCAACATTAAAATCAAAGGTCATATTTGATGAAGCAGTAAACGTAAAAGAAGTTCTAAGTTATTTTAAGATTTTAGAAGCAGAAGATCCTACTTTAAATATAATCTGGGATGAGAGATTGAAGGAAATACAGGTTCATATTATGGGAACTATTCAACTAGAAGTTTTAAAGCAATTAGTGGAAGAAAGATTTAGTTTATCCGTAGATTTTGGTCCCTGTGAGCTTCTTTATAAAGAAACCATTTTATCAGAAAGTAAGGGTTATGGACATTTTGAACCTTTAGGACATTATGCAGAGGTACATCTTAAATTGGAACCAGGGGAAAGAAACAGTGGAATTACATTTGAAAATATATGTCATGTTGATGATTTAACCATTGGCAATCAGAATTTAATTCGTACACATATTTATGAAAGAGAGCATCATGGCATACTAACAGGATCTCCTGTAACTGATTTAAAGATTACTTTATTAACTGGAAGAGCACATAACAAACATACCAGTGGAGGAGATTTTAGAGAAGCAACCTTCAGAGCATTAAGACAAGGATTAGAAAATGTAAAAAATATATTATTGGAACCTTACTATAGCTTTAAAATTGAAGTAGATATAGATTATATGGGAAAGGTGATTTCTGATATACAAAAGTTAAATGGTTCCTTTGAAGCTCCAGAAACTTATCATAGTAAAGCTATTATAACAGGAAGAGGTCCTGTAGCAACCTTTATGGATTATGGTATGGAGTTTACATCATTAACAAAAGGTAAGGGGAAAATTAATTTTACCTTTGATGGATATGACATTTGTCATAATAATGAAGATGAGGTAATTGAAAAAATAGGCTATGATAAGAATGCCGATATTGAATATACATCTACTTCAATATTTTGTTCAAAGGGTCAAGCGTTTTTGGTAAGCTTCGATGAAGCAGAAAAGTATATGCATTGCTTAAAATAGATGTAGAAAAAGTATGAGGCTGTTGCACTGAGTACAACAGCTTTTTATCATTTAACTTTTAACTCTACCAAAAAGCAAACCTAACTATTACTAAAAAATATGGACTAAGTTTTTAAGTGAAAACAGTGAAAAATTATTTAATTGTTGATGGATTCAGGTCTATTTCAAAAGGACCAACTGAAGAAAAAGTCTCATCAATATCATTTAATTCTAATGTATCGTCTATTCCTTTTTCATTTTGAAGCATACGTTTAATAATATTATTATATGATCTAGTAACATACTTACCATTTTCCCAATTATTAAAATTTCCAAATGAAATATTCGAAGTTTGTAAGTTTGAATTGCTGTCATTTATATAATTGTAAATAAGCTCCACACTATCATTTGATAAACGTTCTATACTAATAATTTTATATTTAATTCCCTTATATTCACCGGTTTTGTTTAAAATGCTTTTGCCTGATTTAGGAACATCTAACTCTAACTTAAAATCGTTATTTTTACTCATAAAATCATTACGAACGTGATAAACTACATGTGAAACAGTTAGTTTTAACTTTTTACCAGTGAGTTTGCTTAAATCAAATAAAGATTCATTTCCTTGATCTAAATAATTAGTATTGTTATGTCCATATACTGCGTTATTATATTCATCAGAAATTATAATGTGGGATTCTTTTGTAGAATCATTATTTATTAATTTTGTATTAATTGGTTCTTTGCAACCCACTTTTTTGCCTTCTTCAAAGGTTCCATAATTAAGTGTATCTATTCTTTTCGATTTAAAATCTGGTAAGGTATCTGTAAAATAATAATCTACTTTTAAAATATTTCCCTCTTTTCTTAATGAAGTCACGTTTAATGTGCTTATTCCATTAGTTGCAGTATATAAGATTTTTGATTCAGGAGCTTCTTTAAAATCAGAATTTTTTAATTTAAAAGTTGCTTTAGTAAATTTTTTATCATTATCTAGAATATTTAAAGTGTATTTATTAGCTTTTTTTACGTTACCATAGTATTCTGCTCTGTATGAACCTATATGATTGTCTGGCATCATAGCAAGATTATCACTTCTATGGAGTTCATAGGAATTACCATGTTCGTCTTTAATAGTGTAATAAGATGGTTTAACTTCTTCTGGTTCAATAGTTAAAGTAACTATAATTTTATTGTTGTCTACATACATATTAGCTAAAGTTATATTACCTTGTTTAAGGCTATGTTTAAGAATTTTTGGTTTATCTGAAGAAACTTTTACTTCTCCAATACTAGATATTACAGTGAGTTTTTCTATCATATTAGCTAAAACATTTTTTTGTGATATGAGTATAGGAATACTTATCAAGAGAATAACCGCCGCTGCAATAAAATTTCTTTTACTTTTAGATTTCTTAGGCTTTACTTTACTAATAATATTTTTACAGATTTTTTTCTTTTCAATTTCATTAAGCTCCACATTGCTAAGTTCATTTTCGCTTATATTAACATCATTTAAAAGCGTTAAAACATCATCTTCATTTAAATTTAGTTTCATTTTGATACCTCCACTTCACCTGAAATATTTAATTTTCTTATAAGTGAGTTTTTAGTACGCCATAATCTATTGTAAACAGCCCCTTTTGACAAATTATTTTTTTTGCATATGCTGTCCATATCTTCATCTAAAATATATTTTCGTATAAACAATTCTCTGTCCAGCTTATGCTCATATTGTAAAAGCTTTATTAATTCTTCTTTCCTTTCTTTTAAGATATATTCATTTTCAACATCAATCTTTGAAATTAATACTTGTTCTTCAATCTGAAGGTTGTCCACTTTAGATAAGCTTCTTTTATAATCTATAGCCTTATATTTACTTACAGCTAAAAGCCAATTCTTAAATGAAGATTTTTCAGGATTATATAAATGGCTTTTATTCCATATTAGAAGGTATATATCATTAACACATTCTTTTGCATTTTCATAGTTATCGATTCCTAGTACGTTTAGTACAATTTTAAAAACTAGATTGCAGTAAGTATTAATTATGAATTCTAAGGCTTTAGGATTTTTATTCTTAAGTTCTAATAAAAAGTTTTTATCGTCAATTTTCATTTTTAACTCCTTTCGGTTTGTTCTATCACTAATTAATACGGATAATATGATTAGTATTTCACAAAATTTATGTTTATATTTTAACATTTTTACTATAATAACCAAGATATCTATAATAGCGCGAATTTAGTTGAAAATTTTTACAGTTCATAAATCAAACATACTAATGGAGGAGATTTTAGAGAAGCAACCTTTAAAGCATTAAGACAATTAACTTTTGATGGATATGATATTTGTCATAATAATAAGAAGAGGTAATTGAAAAAATAGGCTATGATAAGAATGTGAATATTGACTATACATCCACTTAATATTTTGTTTAAAGGGCCAAGCGTTTTTAGTAAGTGGAAAGGTATATGCATTGTTTAAAGCAGACTCTTGTGTTTTAAAAATGCTAATTCTAGGGTAGCTACTATAAACCATAAACTCAATTCCTTAAAATGTAAATGAGTTTGTGGTTTAATTATTTTTGTATATTTAGTATCGATAATGATATATTAATTCATAATTGTAAGGAATTACGAATTAATAAGGGGGAGAATATTTATGGTAAATATGTTATTTAGTCTATATAATTTTCACGAAAGCTGGGCAAAAGATATAGTATCAAAATACATAAATTCTAATGACAAAGTTTCAATAATTCCATTTTCATTTGGTGAGAAGATAAGTAGTGATAAGGATTGGCAGAATGCGTATAGCAAGGATAATGGTAGATATTATGAAAGTGTTGCTGTACCATTTTTGAATTATGGAATTAAAGAAGAAAATATAAATTGGATAAATTATTTTAAAGATACAAAGGAAAATGCAAAAGTTAAGATAAGAAATAGCAATATAATATTTTTTACTGGTGGTTTACCAGATAAAATGATGTTACGCTTAATAGAGTTTAATTTAATTGATGACATTGAAAATTTTACAGGTGTTATTATTGGCAGTAGCGCAGGAGCAATGATTCAAATAGCAGAATATCACATTACTCCAGATGAAGATTATAATATATTTACATACAATACAGGACTAAATTTGATTAAGGACTTTGGTATTGAAGTTCACTATGAAGGAACTTCAATACAGAATAAATATATAGACAAGGTATTAGGAGAGAAAAGAGATAAAGTATATGCAATTACAAATACTGGTGGAATAATTGTTGATAACAAAAGAATCACCTTATTAGGAGATACTCAAACGTTCAATAAACAGTAATACACAATATTTTATTATTGTATATTAGCCGAGGTCACATAATGGATGTTAGTTCCAGTGTGGGGCCTATTTTCATAAATATGTATGCTACAATTTTTATATTCATTTATACGGTATATGAATTCCTTTCATAGCTGTTGTTGGAGGTATAGGCAATCCATCGAGATAGTTAGTACCTCCAGCAACAGCTAGTTCTTTAGGAGTATCAAACTCCTCAGCAATTTTAGCACTGGTTTCTTTGTTTTAACTCATGATAATTAATTCCTTTATTTTAATTAAAGTAAATATCAGAGAATTCAACACATACTGTATTACCGACCTTATATGAAGGAAACTCATTTTCTTCTAGTGATAGTGCGCTTTCTTCTAGAGCCTTATCCACTGGAAATCTAATTATAAATTCAGTTTCCTTTTCTTGCTTACTTCTACATTTAATGGTGCCACCTTGAATTTCCACAAAGGATTTTACTAAAGATAACCCTATGCCACTCCCTTCACAGCTGCGGCTAAAGGATTTATCTGCCTGTATAAATCTTTCAAAGATAACCTTTTGTTTGTTTTCAGGTAGCCCTATTCCGTTATCCTTTACAATTATAATGACTTCATCCTTCATACCAAAGACGTTTACCCATATACAACCATTGTCTCTACTAAATTTTATGGAGTTTGATAGGAGATTTAATAATATTCTTTCCATAAAATTAAAATCACATTTTATATATTTTTCTTCTGTATTTGTGTCAAAAATAATGTTTAAATTTTTACTTTTAATATAAGGGAGAACAGAAGAGGTTATACTTTCTACTACTTCAACTATATTGCAAAGCTTCATATTTGGAGTTATAAAACCAGAGTCTAATTTATTTATATCTATAAGGTTATTACACAGTTTCAGTAATCTGTAACAGTTTTGTTTAGATATATTATTATATTTGGTCATAAGTTCTATATTATTTTGTTTCATATAAATGTCTTGCAATTGTAAAGCACTATATATAACGTTTATTGGAGTTCTTAATTCATGACATATATTAGCAAAAAACTCAATTCTAAGGTTATCCTTTTCCTCTAGCTCCAACCTCAATCTTTCGTACTGAGTTCTTTCTTCAATACTTCTTATTATATTTATTACATGTCTTTTGTTATCAAAATCTATAGATGCAGTGGAAACTTCTGTTTCTACCGGCTGTCCATCAATAGAAAAAAGAGTTTCCTTTTTAAAAGGTATGAAAGGAAAGTTAGCACTTTCTATCATCTTTCTATCTACTATTTTTCGACCTTTTTCATGGACTATGGAACGTGCAGGCTTATTGAGTATCTCTTCTTTACTATTATATTTAAATAACTTAACAAAGGCACTATTTACATAAATTACTTTTACGCCCTCTCTTACTATAACTGCATCAGGTAAGAGTTCTAGCACTTTTTTGTACTTAGATTTACTCTTTGTTATGTTCATTTTAGATTTTTTAAGCTCATAGTTTTTATTGCTCAAAGTTTCATTAACAATTTTTAATTCTAAAGCTTTTTTACTTAGTTCTTGAAAAATAGACTTATATGGATCTCTTAAAGTTATTTTAATTACAACAGAATATAGCATACAAAAGGATATAAATTTTAAATAATGAGATATCAATTGTGAAAAGTTTAAATTTTTAATATAGATTATATAAACTGCATCAGATAAAGCTAAAAATACTAAATATAAAACCAGCAACCTATATACATTAATTTTAAAACATTTTTTATTCTTTTTGAGCATGAATAGAGCGTATAAGGAAAGGAGAACTAATATAAAATTACTAGCTATTTTAAAAATGGTAACCCCTTTAAATTTTATATAGCATGTAGGAAATATATTAAAGGTAAATATAGATAAGTATATAGCTACAGTAAATAATAAATATGTAGTGAAGATAACTTTAAGACTAGGTTTTTTCTTAATATAGTAAAGAGATATAATAAAAGATATAATTCTCATATATTTTGCGGATAGTGATAGTTGAATATACACATTTTGACAACATACCATACTATAGGTCCATTCCACATACAATAAAGTATGAACCAGCTCTATCATACCTATGAAGAAAAAAGAAATAGCCAAAGATACAAAAAAAATATCTTTGTAATAACTAAAAGAATTTATAGCTATTAAACAAATACCAAATCCTATACTTATTGAAAATAATTCTATAAGCGTATGAAATGCTAGGTAGTTTTTATAACTAATATTTAATAATAAGAAAAAAGTAATAGCTACTAAGCTAATTTTTATTATGGTTAAGGCATACCTTTTTTTCATAAGTTTTACGTTCATACTACACCCCTATACTTTCAATTAATATAAATTAATTTTAAAAAAGGATTAAATGTAAAATTTTAAACTTAATTGTAATTTTAACATATTCTTTAAAATATATAAATAAAAATTATATAAAAAAATTTCTAACTTAATTAATTTGCTTACAGTTCTTTTATTTTGCCAAGATGCCTGTCACTTTAAAAAAAAATAAAATGGCAATTCATGTGTTATAATACATGTAAAATTAGATGTTTTAGGTAAGGAGTTGTAGGTTATGAAAAGTCATGGATGTACCCTTGATTGTTTTGGATGTTGTAAATTTAATGTATATGTTGAGGATGAGAAAATTGTAAAGATGGAAGCTGATAAAAATCATCCTTATACAAAAGGTGTAATGTGTGAAAAAGGAAGAAATCATTTAAAAAGATTGAATGATAAAGACAGGCTATATTCTCCAATGAAAAAAGAAAATGAAAAATGGGTAAATATAAGCTTTGAAGAAGCTTTAGATATAACTAGGGATAAATTAAAGTATTATAAAGAAAAGTATTCTTCGAATTCTATAATGCATTATAGTGAATCAGGATCAGGTTCTATACTAAAAGGAATAGAGGATATATTTTTTAACTTTTATGGAGGCATAACTAAATCTGATGGTGGAACCTGTTGGAGTGCGGGTACTAAAGCTCAAAAATATGATTTCGGATACAACAAATCACATTTTATAGATGATGTTTTTAACTCGAAAAATATAATACTTTGGAGTAAAAATCCAGCAAATTCTCACATACAGTTATTTCACAGAATAAAAAAAGCCAAGGAAAAAGATGCGAAAATAATAGTAATAGACCCTATTTATACTGATACTGCAAAGATTGCTGATATTCATATAAAAGTAAATCCATCTACAGATGGGGCTCTTGCTATGGCAATGACAAAAATAATAATAGAAGAAAATTTACAGGATACAGAATTTATAAAAGAAAATGTTGTTGGATTTGAAGAGTACAAATCTTATTTGGATACTTTAGATATAAATTATCTATGTGATGAATGTGGAGTGGATATAGATAAAGTAAAAGAACTTACGTATATTTATGCTAAAGAAAAATATAGCACTATATATGTAGGCTATGGAGTTCAAAGGTATAAAAATGGAGGAAATGCAGTAAGAGCCATAGATGCTTTGGGGGCTATAACAGGAAGTATAGGAAAAAAAGGTGGAGGGGTAAATTACAGCAATAAAGTATATCCAAATGTATTAAATTCAGACCCATATAACAGCTATAAATATGCTGTAAAGGAAAGATATTTTGATTTAAACCAATTTCCTAATTACGTAAAAGATAATATAAAAGCTATATTCATAAGTAAAGCTAATCCTCTTAATCAGTGGCCTAACTTAAATGAATTTACAAAGGCTTTTAAAAACATAGAATTTAAGGTGTGTATAGACATGTTTTTAACGGATACAGCAAAACACTGTGATTTGGTTATTCCATGTACAAATACCTTAGAAAGTGAGGATTTATTATACTCCTCAATGAGTAATCCATATATAGTATATAATGAAAAATGCGTAGAGCCAAAACATAAATTAATGGATGAATATTATTTTTTTATGGAACTTGCAAGGAAAATGGGGATGAACCAATATCCTTATGTAGCTAAGAAAGAGTATTTAAAGGAAATTATAAAACCTTTAGAAGAGAAGGGAATAACTCTTGGAAAAATAAAAAATGAATATGTAACTATACAAGAAAATGATATTGTCTGGGATGATTTGGTATTTGAAACACCATCAAAGAAAATAGAGATATATTCTGAAAGTGCAAAAAATGATAATGTAAGTCCAATACCAGTATATATAAATGAAAAAAATAATAAGCTTAGACTTTTAACTACTCATCCTAAAAAGTCATTGATGTCTCAAAGTTTTAAAAATATAGATGCAATGGCTTCAGCTAACATAAGTGAGAGGACGGCTAAAGAATATAAATTAGTTAATGGAGATATTATTACATTAAAATCTCATAATGGAGAAATAGATGTACAAGTAAATATAAATACTAAACTTTTAGATAATGTTGTTCATATGGAGGTAGGTTGGTGGGAAAAAAGTTCAAATCCAAACTTTTTAACTGAAAATGCAGTTTCAGATATGGGAGGCCAAGTAGCTTACAATGATACTTTTATAGAAATAAAAAAATAAACACATATTATTTAAATATTTGGGTATTAATTTATTGGTTTTCTATGTTTTGTTAAAGTTTTGAAACTTTCCAGTCGAATAATAATACGTATCAGCGTATGGATATTATTAACTAAAACGCTATACTTTATTCCAATAACTATAAAAATACAAAAATTACAGGTATGAGGTTTTATTATGATCAAGATAACTGAAGAACTTATTAATTCTGTGGCCCCTAATGATAGTGCTATTAAAAATGCACTTGGGTTAATTAAAAAGAATAGCTTTATAAAATTATTTAAAGCTGTAGATGAAACTATTATTTTTGGTGAATGTGCAGGCAGCGGTAAAAGTAACTATATTGCTTCTGCAGATTTTATTTCATCTGAAAATCCAGTTTTTAGATGTACATGTCCTAGTAGACAAATACCCTGCAAACATTCAATTGCTCTTATGTATGCTTATTTAAATGGTAAGGATTTTCAGGTAGCAGAAATACCAGAAGACGTTTTAAGTAAAAGAGAAAAAATTGAGAAAAAAGAAACAAAGAAGAAAGAAGCTGTGAAGACAGGAGCTAAAAAAAAGGTTAACAAATCTGCTTTGTCAAAGAAAATTAAAACTCAAATTGAAGGGTTAGAACTTGCAGAAAAAATAACAAATGATATAATTCGCTCTGGATTTGCTTCTTTAGATGTAAAGGCTTTAAAAATACTGGAAGGTGGAGCAAAACAACTCGGAAATTATTTTTTACCAGGTGTACAAGCTGATCTAAAGAGACTTATATTATATTTTTCAAAAAATGATAAAAAGGAAGAAATATATAACGCAGCATTAAATCAAACTATAAAATTAAATTCACTAGCTAAAAAGGGAAAAGAATATTTAACAAAGCGTTTAGAAGATCCTGAGTTAACTATGGATAGTAAATCTAATATAGAAGAGTTACTTGGTCATGTATGGCTAATTGATGAACTTAGAAGTGCAAAGCTTGTTCAGGAAAACGTAGAACTTATTCAATTATATTTTACATCCTTCTCTGATTTTGCAAGAAGTGAAGATATTGATTTAGGACTATGGATTAATATGAATACAGGGAAATTAAATACTACAATTAATTACCGTCCTTTTAAGGCAAAAAAATATATTAGGGAAGATGATTCATTCTTTTCTGTACTTGGAGCAAAAGAGTTATATGTTTATCCAGGAGAAGATATGAATGCTAGGGTAAGATGGGAAGAAATGACCATAAGGGATATTAATAATAAAGATTTTATAGATATTAAAAATTTTGCAAAAAAATCTTATGATGAAGTCATAAAAGAAGTGAAAAAACAAGTTAAAAATCCATTATCTAATAAGAATCCTGAAGTTTTAATTGCTTATTCAAAATTAGGTAAAATAGAGGATAAATTTGTTGTTGAAGATGAAACCGGAAAGAAAATTGTTATTCAAAATAGCTTTAATAACACAGGAAGATCTACCTGCGACTTATTGGGCTTATTAAATCCAGAAGTGTTTTCAAAGGGAGCTATGTTAGTACGTTTTGAATTTAATTTAGATACAGGGAAAATTTATGCAGAGCCTCTTAGTATAATAACTGATAATGAAATAATACGTTTAGTTTATTAAAAAAATAGATTAATACTTAGGCATCTTTTATTTAAGATGCTTTATTTGGGAGAAAATAAAAATGAGTATGACGTTACTATTCGAATTACAAACAGAAATAAGAAGACTATTTATAGCAGGTAGCGAACTTGCTATAGGAGATTTTAAATTAAAAAAACTTTTACCAGGTATTCAAAAAATGGGGAAAAGTGCTGCTGTTCTAAATAAGATTGCAATTTCTTTAGAAAAATTAATTGGATCAGAACAAGGAAAATCCGGAGAAATTTTAATTCAGTTGAGTACAATTTTAAATGCAGTTCTTTACACTCAATGTGGAAGTGATATTAAAGGTGAAACAAAAGATATTAAATGTGATCCAATTGGAGGTAAAACATGTATATCTTTAAGAAAATTAAAACCAGTAATTGAAGCCTTAACATCAAAGGGATCAGGAAGACTTGAAATTATTGAAAAGGCTTATGAAGAAGGGATTTTTAAAGATATTAGATTAGTTTTACCAGCAATAAATGCACTTGAAGATGTATATGTTGAAATAGGAGCTTTTGTTCACAAAAATGTATTGCCACAATATGGGAAAGTAATATTACCTATGTTGGAAAAAAGTTTGGATATAGAAGGTGGAAAAGCGGATGCATATAGGCTTCAGCTTATATATAAAATTTGTGGAGAAAATTATAGAGAATTATATTTAAAAGCATTAGAAATTGGGTCTGCAGAAGTTAAGATTTCTGCAATTAATGCTTTAAAGAATTATTCAAATTGCGAAGACATATTCTTAGAGAAATGTAATGACAAGAAAAAAGATGTCAGAAAGGCAATATACTATGCACTTGCTGAAATAGATTCCCCCATAGTGGTACAAAGACTTGTTGAAGCATTTAAGGGAAAGGATTCAGATATAGTTTTAGAAGCCGTTATATATGGTGATTCAAGTGCTCTTTCAGAGATTCTTGTTATTCAGAGTGAAGATATTTTAAAAAAGTTAGCGGAAAAAAATCCAACAGAAAAATTAATAGGTGAATTTGCTATTATTTTAGATACTTTGCAGCATAAAAAACATAGCAGTATTTTACATTTCCTTAAAAATGCTTTGATTTCTAATGAATTTTTATTTGAAGTGAAGTCAACTGTGAAATTAAAACAAACATTACGAGGGTATCATATACACTTTATTTCACAGGCTATAGCTTCTGTAATTTTGTCAATTGGAACAAATGAAGCATATGAATTTTTAGAGTCTATTAAGGACATTCAGGAAAGTCAACTTGTATACTATTCATTTGCAGCAGCTGTAAAATACAAAACCCCTGAGCAGGTTTTTGATACTTACTCTAAATATGTAATAGAGGGAAGAAAATTATATTCAGGAAAACAAGCTATACATGTTATTGAAAGACTTGCTAATTTTAATAAAAATCTTTTAAAATATGATCTGGGTTTTGCTAATGAATCATATAATTCTGATAGTCCCTACGCAATTAAGGGAAATAAAAAAATAATTTGGGATAAAAGATGGATTGATGTTCTTATGGATTTAGATGAAGATGAATTAGTTTATAGATTTGCTTATAAAGGAAATAGTAGATGTATTGATTATATGTTAAGTAAATTAGCTAAAAATCAGAATTTAATTATTAAAGGAAATATTTCTATATTACTTGGGATGGTCCAAGCTGATTACTCGGAAGTTAACAATGTTATAATTGATACCTTAAGGAAGACTGATGTTAATAAAATGGATTGTTTTAATTATAAATAT
The DNA here is from genome assembly GCA_964554365.1 of uncultured Clostridium sp. Taxonomy (GTDB): domain Bacteria; phylum Bacillota; class Clostridia; order Clostridiales; family Clostridiaceae; genus Clostridium_AM. Next base: position 42,881 of record CAZKOJ010000008.1, read on the forward strand.
TCAGAAATATTAAAACTACTGCCATCAAAATATGCAAAAGATATTGAAGAGGTTACAGCTCGTGCTACTTACCATAAATACGTTAAAGAATATTTGATGGAAATAGCTAATTTTGTTAAAACAAAAGCATAAATAATTAGGAGGGGTTTAAACTGGCTAGAGCAAAACAAAAAAATAATGAAGTAATGAGACTGCCAGCTGAAAAGTTGTATGCACACGAAATAGAGGCACTTAAAAAAGATGAAAAAGATAATATACCGAAAGGGTGGCAGATGTCTCCTCGTTCTGTACTTAAGTTTATTACAGGAGGAAAAGCAGGAGAAATAGAAATAACACCAAAATATATTGGTAATAGGAGAATTGTAGAAATTGCAATAGCTACTCTTGTTACAGATAGAGCATTATTACTTATAGGAGAACCTGGAACAGCAAAATCCTGGCTATCAGAAAACCTGGCAGCGGCTATACATGGAGATTCGGGAAAGGTGGTTCAAGGGACTGCAGGAACTACAGAAGAACAAATAAGATATTCATGGAATTATGCTATGCTTTTAGCAAATGGACCATCAAATGAAGCTCTTATAAAAAGTCCTATTTTTAGAGCTATGGAAATTGGAGGTATTGCACGTTTTGAAGAAATTTCAAGATGTGCTTCAGAAGTACAGGATGCATTAGTTTCTATACTATCTGAAAAGACTATTTCTATTCCAGAACTAAGCTCAGAACAATCAGCAACCAGAGGATTTTCTATTATAGCTACAGCTAATACCCGTGATAGAGGAGTTAATGAAATGTCTGCAGCTTTAAAGAGACGTTTTAATATTATTGTACTTCCTACTCCAGGGGAGCTTGAAACAGAAATAGAAATTGTAAGAAAAAGAGTTAAAGAAATATCAGTGGGCCTTGATTTAGAGGCATCACTTCCAGCCGAGGAAGCAGTTATAAAGGTAGTAACTATATTTAGAGAACTTAGAAATGGTATGACTTTAGACAGTAAAGAAAAATTAAAGTCACCAGGAGGAGTTATCTCAACTGCAGAAGCTATTTCTCTTTTAACTAACAGTATGGCACTGGCAGGAAGCTTTGGAAATGGACAAATTACTGATGAAGATATTGCTGCAGGACTTCAAGGCGCAATAGTTAAAGATGAAGAAAAAGACAAAATGGTATGGAAGGAATATATTGAGAATATCATGAAAAAACGTGGATCTGAGTGGCACGGGTTATATAAGGCATGCAGGGAGATGAACCATTGAGCACTGGGTTAAATGATGTAAATATATTTGGAATTAGACATCTTTCACCGGCAGGAGCTTATCATTTAAGAGCTTTTCTAAATGAAATAGAGCCTACTGCAGTATTGATTGAAGGACCCTCAGATGCAAACTCACAAATTCAATATATTACAGCTAATGGAACAAAGCTGCCTATAGCAATACTTGCATATACCACTGAGCTTCCTATACGTACTATTTTATACCCTTTTGCTGAGTATTCTCCTGAATATCAAGCTTTGCTGTGGGCAAAAGAAAAGGGGGTTTACTCACAATTTATAGATCTTCCTTCTAATATAACGTTAGCTGCGGAAAATATAGGTGATCATAAGCTTAGTAAAAATAATGAAGCTGAAGAAGGATACGAAAATAGTAAATCTGATGAAGATAAAAGTAAAGAAGTTAATGAATTTAAACAAATAGGAATAAGTAAAGTTTCTATATATGATTTATGGGCTAAATTAGCAGGAGAAAAGAATTATGAGACCTATTGGGAAAGAAATTTTGAACTTAATCTCAATAAAGATACATATAGATTGACAGCTTATGAATACTCTAAAAGTATTAGAGAGCTGTCAGAAGAAAATGAGTATTCACATTATAGTAATGAATATGCAAAAAATTTTATAAGAGAAGCATTCATGAGGTACAATATAGAAAAAGTAATTAGTGAGGGCCATGATCCTAAAAAAATTGTAGTAGTTACAGGAGCTTATCATGCCTCTGTGTTAAATGAAAAGTTTCCTTCTATGACAGAGAAAGAATTTAAAAAGCTTCCTGAGAGGAAAACTGATCTTACGTTAATGCCTTATTCTTATTATAAATTGTCATCTCAGTCTGGTTACGGTGCAGGAAATAATGCACCTCAATATTATCAGATGATGTGGGAATGTATGTGTAGTAATGATATGAAAAAGCTTCCAGCATATTATTTATCAAAAGCAGCTTCTTTATTAAGAGAGGGGGGAACATACCGTTCCTCAGCAGAAGTTATAGAGGCTGTGAGACTTGCTAATTCTTTAGCTGCAATTAATTATGGAAATGCCCCAATTCTGGATGATTTAAAAGATGCTGCAGTAGTATGCCTTGGACAAGGAAATCTTTCTACTGTTGCTGAAGCAATTGCAAAGGTAGAGGTAGGTACTGCTATAGGGTTTCTTCCAGAGGGAGTTAGTAAAACGCCTATCCAAGATGATTTTTATAGGCAATTAAAAACTTTAAAGCTTGAAAAATACAGAACTAATGTAGCAGAAGACTTAGAACTTGATTTGCGTGAAAATAGAAGAGTTAAATCAGAAAAAGCTGCTTTTTTAGATTTACACCGATCATTTTTTTTACACCGCCTTAATACTTTAGAAATAAATTTTGTAAAGTATATAGCTACAAACAAGGAGAGAACTTGGGGTGAAAAGTGGATACTAAAATGGACTCCAGAATGTGAAATAGAGATTGTAGAATCAACTCTTAGAGGTGAAACTGTAGAATTAGCAGTGGCTTTTGAGTTTAAAGAAAGACTTGAAAAATGTGAAAAAATTTCAGAAGCTGCAAAGGTAATAGATACTGCTTGTAAATGTGGAATGATAGATTATATGGAAATGGCAAGGACAACGCTTCAAAAACTTGCAGTAGATACAGGCGACTTTGTAGAAATTGCAGAAACTACTAGAAAAATTTCAATAATAATTAGCTATGGTGACATAAGGAAGTATGAAACTTCTCATTTTATACCAATAATGCAGCAGTTGTTTTTGAGGGGAACTCTTCTTTTAGTTGAAGCATCCTCTTGTAATGATGAGGCTGCAAAGAGAATGCTTACAGCAATTAATGATATGAATATAGTAGCATCAGAATATTATAAAGTTGTAGATGAAAAGCTGTGGCTTGAAAAAATTAAGGAACTTTCAGAACTTGATGATAAAAATCCAAAGCTTTCAGGCTATGCTATGGCAATTTTAATGGAAAAAAACATTTTAGATAATGAAAAACTTACAAGTGAGGTTTCAAGAAGGCTATCTCCTGGAATAGATGCAGATTTAGGTGCTGGATGGTTTGAAGGTCTCTCCATGAGAAATAAATATGCGCTGCTTTCAAGAATGAGCCTCTGGCAGCAACTGTCAGAGTATATTACTTCTTTAGATAATGAAGAATTTAAAAGAGCTTTAGTATTTTTAAGAAGAGCTTTTGGAACTTTTGAAGCTTCAGAAAAAAATAGAATTGCAGAAATTTTAGGTGAAGTTTGGAATGTTAATATGGAAGAAGCTAGTGAGTATTTAAATGCTGAGTTAGATGATAAAGAAAAAGAAGCTATTGATAATTTGAATGAATTTGATTTTGGAGATATATGATGGATATAGAACAATTAAAAAGATGGAGACTTATTTTAGGTAATGCTACTCAGGATACACTTGATAATTATATTGAAGGTGGATTTTCATTAGAGGATGATTATAGAATAATGGATGAGGCACTAGCTGCTATTTATGACAATACAGAAGATGTTGATTCTAATGGTTCATCATCAAGTAACGGACGGTCAGCAGGATTAGGAGCATCCTCTCCAAGGCTTTCTAAGTGGCTTGGTGACATAAGAAATTATTTTTCCGAGGATGTGGTTTCTGTAATACAAAATGATGCCATTGAAAGAAAGGGACTCACCCAGCTTTTATTTGAACCTGAAACGTTGAAAAGTGTTAAACCTGATATACAAATGGTGGCTACTTTAATGGCTTTAAAGGGTAAGATACCTGAACGGACAAAGGATACTGCAAGGCAGCTAGTTAAAGAAGTAGTGGAGGAAATAACAAAAAAACTTGAAAATGATATAAGGCAGGCAGTTACGGGAGCTTTAAATAAGAAAAAGCATTCTCCAATACCTTCAGTAGACTGTATTGATTGGAAGTATACAATAAACCGTAACTTAAAAAATTATAATACACAATATAAAAAGCTTATACCAGAAAGATTTTATTTTTTTAGCAGAGCTCATAGGTCAAATAACTGGACAGTAATATTGGATATTGATCAAAGTGGTTCGATGTGTGATTCTATAATATATGCTTCTATAGCAGGTTCCATTTTTGCAAGTATGCCTAGCTTAGATACAAGAGTTGTTGCTTTTGATACAGAAGTAGTTGATTTAACGGAGCAGTGCCAAAGTGATCCTGTAGATATGCTGTTTGGAATACAACTTGGTGGTGGAACTGATATTAATAAATCTGTTGGGTATTGTGAGCAATTTATTAGAGAGCCTTCAAAAACTTTATTTATTTTACTTTCGGACTTATATGAAGGCGGAAATCAAGCTTCTATGACAAGGAGAATGCTCCAAATGCATGATTCAGGGGTGAAAGTAGTATCTTTACTTGCACTGTCTGATGATGGTACCCCTTCCTATGATGAAAATGTTGCTAGAAAGCTTTCACAAGGAGGAATTCCTTGTTTTGCATGTACTCCTTCTCTTTTGCCTGAATTACTTGAAGGAGCTTTAAAAGGACATGATTTAAATGCACTATCAAAAAAGCTGGTTAAGGAAAAGAAAAAAGTTTAATCTCTTTAAGGAGTTAGACTTTTGAAATGAATTTATACATAGGAAAAAGCATACATAGATTTGATTTACACAAATCTATGTATGCTCTTAAAGTTATTTTGATAAGTTAAGTCGAACACTTTCGCTAACTACTGCTGGTCCTCCAAAGACCACTTGATTTATATAATTTTTTCCATCAATATAAGCCTTTTGATCTTTCATATCACTGCCTATAAGGATAACTGGAGCATTATATTTTGCGGCATATACACTACCAGCTAGAGCATCTGAAAAGTTTTCTCCTGAAGCAAAAGTTATGTCTTTGCCATCTAAATCAAAATACTTAGCTATATTTAATGAGGTTTCATATCTATCAGTTCCCCATATCCTTACTAGGTTCTCTTCAGAAAGGTTAGTAGTGTTTTTAACTTGTTCTTTTACACTATCTGATATAGCACCTTTTCCTCCAATAATATACACTTTAGAAGGCTTAACCTTTTTAATAGTTTCTAAAGCAGAGCTAGATAAAGCGTTACTATCAGATAAAACTATTGGATATCCTTTTGAAGCAGCTATAGTTGACATGCTTAAACCGTCTGCAAATACATTTCCGCCAGCTATAACTATTGGAGTTCCTTCTTTAGCATTTATCTCATCATTTATAGTTTTTATAGTTTCATACTTTGAACTACTACTAAGTCTTTTTATGTTTGGATATCCTAAAGAAGTCAAGCTATTTACAATATCACTTTTTATGTCTTTATCGTCACCTAAAATATATATGGTGCCATCTTTGCTTAAGTGGGCCTTTATATATGTTAAAGCATTAATATTTTCTAAAGGAGAATTACCACCTAAAAGTATAGGAGCATTTAATTTTTTAGCTAGTACACTTCCACTAAGGGCATTGGGAAAATTATAGCCTGATGTAATGACTACATTAGAAACTGTTCCATTGTTAAAGCCTTCAGCAATTTTCCTTGCTGTTTCAAATCTATCTTGTCCACTTAATCTCACACTTGAATATTTTTTATTACTAACAGGTGTCCAATTATTTATTAATACTTGTGATGAACTTTCATCATTTATACATTTACCGGCATATTCCTGTGAATAGGATTTCCAGTTATTAAAAGTCAAGGTTTGATCATATCTATTTACTACTATTCCGTTGGATTTGTAGTAAGTGTTATTATCAAAGGAATTATCTACTGAACTTTCATCTGATAGTTGTACATTGTAAATACTAGATTTACTTAAAAATAAATTGTTTCTAAAGTAATTTTTCACAGCTCCTTCTACCAGATAAGCATCATCTATACCATTCCCATAAAATACATTATTGTATACATAATTATTAGTAGCATTGCTGGCAACCACTACACCATAAGCATGATTATTATATAAAAAGTTATTTGTAATGGTGCAGTTACTGCCTCCATTTGGTGCTCCATACATATGTATAGCTGCTCCTGCATTATCGTGGATTTTGTTGTCTGTAAATGTCCAGCTATAGGCACCATAACCTATATATATGCCGTGATCCTTTGGCTTATTTATTTTTAATCCTACATTATATATTTCGCAGTTTTTAACAGTACAGTAACTAGAGCCTTCACCATCTATGCCTGAAGTTCCAACCGCTCTATACTCTGGATAATCTAAATCATGTATGATTAAATTTTCCATATCAATATTGCTTGATTCTGTTCCGGTTTTGGGATTTTTAGTTATATATATTCCTGCACCTGTGTAGTCCTTCATTGTTATACCAGTAACTCGCCAATAAGAACTACCTGCAAAGGTTATTGCATCTGAACCATCTTTACCACCCATTATTTTCTCATTGTTTCCTGTCATAACAACAGTTTCATCTGGATAATTTTTTATGGTGTACCAAGCATTTTTTGAGCCATTTTTCTCTAATACATCTGTGGTTTCGTTATAGGTTCCTCCTCTTATAACAAGAGTGTCTCCTGGCTTCATTTTATTTATTCCTTCTTGAATAGTTTCAAAAGGTTTATTTATGCTTCCATAGTCACCTTCACCACTACCTATATTCTTAGATACATAGTATATATTTTCATTCGTTTCAGCATAAACCTGAGTTGTGGTAAGGAATAAGACTCCAAATAACATAAAAAACAAAGTAACTGTAATAAAACTTGAAAACCTTTTCATTTTCTTTTACGCCCCCCTGTTAGATTCTAAATAATTAACACAATTTTACCATTCATTTCATGACTCTTCAATGAGAAAATATAGATTAGCTTTTAAAGATAAGGATATGTTGAAGAACCTGATTTGTAAGATTTATTAAAATGTATTAAACTAAATCAGGATTTTTTTATATTTGCTTTTAACTTTTCTACCTCAGAATAAGGTATTTTTCTAAAACCTTTATCTGTCCTATATGCTTTAACTAACCCTTTATTACACCATTTAATTACAGTTATTGAAGCTACGTTAAATATTTTTGCAAATTGAGAGGGTGTAAGCATTTCTTTTAAAGCTTTGTCTAAATAGCGTTTGTCATTGGTGGTGTAGCCTAGTAGTTCATCTATTTCTTTATTACTGTATCCTTGTTTTACAAGCTTAAGCTTATAAAACTTTCTCAAAGTAGTTAAGGTTATATTGACATCAGAACAATTCTTTCTAAATATCCAACGAATACCTGCATCTGTATATTTTGAGCCTCTTTCATTTATAAAAAGGTATTCTTGCATAGTATATACTTCTTTTAAATATAGTTTTAAAGAGTTTTCTACATTAGAGTTCATAGGAACTTTTCTTTCATATGTACCGGTTATATCTATAATTCTTTCATCAAAATTAATATCCTCTACTCGGAGCTCTGTGACCTCAAAACTCCTTAATCCTGAATTTGCAATCAAATTCAGCATTGTATAATTTTTTATTCCGTCGCTTGAACAAATCTCCTGAAGTAAAGTTTCTATGAAGGTTTCATCTATGCTATGATTTTTTGTGGTTTTTGGCTTTGATATCTTGACCCTCATACTATTATCTACAACTATATCTTTTTGAGTGCCTTCACTTATTAGAAAATTGTTATATGATTTAAAAAAATTTATATAGTTGTTTGCAGAACTTGTACTTACTCTTGAGAAAATACTTTCTAGATACATTTTAACTATAGATTTCTCTAATTTTTCAAAGGGTATTTTTATAGTTTCTTCGTGCCATTTTAAAAATTTTCTTAAGTAATATATATATAAATATATAGAACTATCTTTCTTATTTTGTTTTAATAAATAATTATTGTATTTGTAAAAATTATTCATTTTTTCTCCTACTTGTTATATTTTTATCTAATATTTATTGAGCTTTAGTTTATTGTACCTTAGTTTATTATATCTCAATTTTAAACAAGTTGCCAGAAAGTGTACGCCAGCAAAAAACACTTGATTTTTTAACGCGTACAGTATAATATATATAACATAACTTTAATAAGGTAGAGAAAGAAATTGAAAAATATTAAAGGCATTTAAAAGAAAACAGACTGTCATATTGACTAGTTATCTTTGAAAATGCATAAAGATATTAGTTATAAAAAGGGGACGATAAAAATGAATAATTTAATTGTAGCTAAATTTGGGGGTAGTTCACTTGCAAATAGTGAACAGTTTAGAAAAGTAAAAAGCATAGTTTGGGATAATGAAAGAAGAAGGTATGTTGTACCTTCAGCACCAGGTAAAAGGTTTAGCAAGGATTATAAAATAACAGATCTTTTATATTTATGTCATGGACATGCTAAAGCTGGCATATCTTTTGAGGAGGTTTTTAAACATATAGAAGAAAGATACATCACGCTAGCAAAGGAGTTAGAAGTTAGAATAGATATAAAAAAATATCTTAATGAAGTTAAAAAGAAAGTTGAAGAAGGGGCTTCAGCAGATTATACAGCTAGTCGTGGAGAATATTTAAATGGATTAATTTTAGCAGATTATCTAGGGTATGAGTTTATAGATGCGGCAGAAGTTATATGTTTTAAAAATTACGGTAGAATAGATTTAGAGGCTACACAGAAAGCTTTCAAAGAAAGAATGGAATCAGTAGAAAAAGCAGTTATACCAGGATTTTATGGAGCAATGCCTGATGGAACTATAAAAACCTTCTCAAGAGGAGGTTCCGATGTAACTGGGGCTATAATTGCCAGGTGCCTAGGTGCAGAAATTTATGAGAACTGGACAGATGTTTCAGGATTTTTAATGGCAGATCCAAATATTGTAGAAAACCCTAAGCCAATAGGAGTGGTAACTTATAAAGAGCTTAGAGAACTTTCTTATATGGGCGCAAAGGTACTTCATGAGGAAAGTATATTTCCAATTAGAGATGTAGGTATTCCTATAAATATAAAAAATACTAATAGACCACAGGATAAAGGAACTTTAATTGTGGATGATGATACACCGTTAAGTTATGGTGGAACTATTACAGGTTTAGCAGGTAAAAAAGATTTTACAGTTATAGCTGTACATAAAATGCTTATGAATTTAGAACAAGGCTTTTGTAGAAAGCTTCTCTCTATATTAGAAAGTAATGGAGTATCCTTTGAAAATATACCATCTGGTATAGATTCTGTTTCATTAGTAATAGAAGAGGCAGAGCTTAAAGATAAGTTAGATAACATATTAGATGAAATTAATATACAGTGCAATCCAGATTCTGTAGAGGTATATCCTAATATGGCACTTATAACTACTGTTGGAAGAGGAATGAATAGAACTAAAGGAATATCTTCAAAGATATTTACAGCTATTGCTGAAGGAGATGTAAATATTAGAATGATTAATCAAGGGTCTAGTGAAATAAATATTATTATTGGTGTAGAAAATGATGATTTTGAAAAAGCAATTAGAGCTATATATAAGGCGTTCGTAATTTAATTGCATTAAAAACTTTTATTGAATGTGGTAAAATAATACTAATTGGTTTTTTATTTACTAGATTATATGATAAAAGGGGACGTTGGATATAAGATGAGTGCTAAAAGAATAGAGTGTAAGAAATGCAGATATTATTACATTACATGGGATATACAGTTCCCTTATGGCTGTAAGTTCTTTGGAATAAAGTCAAAACAAATGCCTTCTATTATTGTTTACCAGTCTTTAGGAAAGGAATGCGATAACTATGAGTGTAAGAAGTAGTGGTATTTTGATGCACATTACATCTTTGCCTAGTTCATATGGTATTGGAACTTTTGGTAAGGAAGCCTATGAATTTGTAGACTTTTTAGTAAAAGCAGGTCAAAAATATTGGCAAATATTACCTCTGAATCCTACAGGACACGGAGATTCACCCTATCAATCCTTTTCAGCGTTTGCAGGTAATCCATACTTTATAGATTTTAATTTACTTAATGATGAGGGATTACTTGAAAAAGAAGATTATAAAAACATAAATTTTGGAGAAGACCTTACAAAAGTAGATTATGAAAAGATATTTAATAATAAAATGCCCATTTTAAGAATTGCTTTTGAAAATAGCAAAGGAAAATATAAAGAGGAAATAAAAAAATTTAGAGATGAAAATAAAAATTGGTTAGAGGACTATGCATTATATATGGCAGTAAAATCGAAATTTGATTTAAAGTCATGGCAGCAGTGGGATGAGGATATTAAATTAAGAAGTGAACAGGCTTTAAACTACTATAGAGAAGAATTGAAAGAAGAAGTTCATTACTGGATATTTTTACAATACTTATTTTTTAAGCAATGGACAGATTTAAAAAATTATGCAAATGATAATGGAATTAAAATTATTGGAGACATTCCAATTTATGTAGCTGAAGATAGTGCAGACATATGGGCAAAGACTGAATTATTCTTACTAAATGAGGATAAAAAGCCTACTGTAGTTTCAGGATGCCCTCCTGATGATTTCTCTCATACAGGACAGTTATGGGGAAATCCTATATACAGATGGGGGTATTTAGAAAAAACAGGTTATAAATGGTGGATAGAAAGAATTAAAAAAAATATCAATCTATATGATGTAGTAAGAATAGACCACTTTAGAGGCTTTGAATCTTTCTGGCAAATACCTTATGGTGAAGAAACAGCAGTAAATGGCAAGTGGGTAAAGGGTCCAGGAATAAAATTATTTAATGCAGTAAAAGAAGCATTAGGAGAAGTGAACATCATAGCTGAAGATTTAGGATATTTAACACAACAGGTTATAGATTTCAGAATTGCTACTGGATACCCAGGAATGAAAGTATTGGAATTTGCATTTGATACTAGAGAAGAAAGTGATTATTTACCTCATAACTATGATAAAAATTGCGTAGTGTATATTGGAACCCATGATAATGAAACTGTTATTGGGTGGATTAAAAACACTAAAAATAGTGATGTAAGCTTTGCTAAAAGATACTTAAAACTAAATAAAAAAGAAGGATATAACTGGGGATTTATAAGAGGTGCCTTAAGCTCAGTTGGAAACCTAGCCATAGTACAGCTTCAGGATTACTTATGTCTTAGCAGTGAAGCTAGAATGAATATTCCATCAACATTAGGTGGAAACTGGCAATGGAGGGTACAAAAAGAAGCTTTAACTAATAAATTAGCGGGAAAAATCAATGAAATTACAAAGCTTTATGGACGGTAAATATAAATAATATTGATATACAGGGTAAATAAAAAAAGTGTGGCAGTTTTACCACACTTTAAAAATACGCTAAATTCATTAATATATATTATACTAAAATTAAGTCCTGCCCTTGAATTTAGTAGAGCACTTTTTACAGGTAACTGTTAGTTTACCTTTTTTTCTAGGCACTCTAAGCTTTTGAGAGCATTTTGGACATTTGAATATTTTGTAATTCATAGAATCACTAATTTTCATTTTAAATCTGTAAATCATTTGTCTACTCATGGCAATACTGTTTTCAAAGGCTTGTAATTCTTGATATCTTTTATTCTTGTTTTTTGAAACACTCCTCCAAATAGCGTAGGCTATTAATAGTATTCCAGCAATCATGGTAAATCTAGTTAATAAAAAAATTAACCCAATAGCTAAAAGACATCTTGAAAACTTATCTAACCTATATAAGTATTTTAAGTAATAATTAAGTTTATTCAATTACATTCCTCCTGAAAAATTGTTATTTATCCTATAATACTCACACTATCATATATATATTTGCCATTCAAGAAAACATTCTGTTAATTCATACTAATATTCTAATAAATCAACGTATAATATAGAAGTTACGGTGTTGTGATAGGTAGTTATTGTGTAAACTTAAGCAGGCGTGTCGGTATATGAGATATGTAGGATATATATCAATTAAGTAAGTATAGTGCACATAAACTTAAATTTAGCCAATAATAGTAGTACATATTAAGATTAAAGGTGTTAAACTAATGAAGTTGCTTGAGAGAGCAGCGAACAAAAAGAAGTTGTTCAATGTAATAATGTCGCGGGGTGGAGCAGTTGGTAGCTCGTCGGGCTCATAACCCGAAGGTC
>CAZKOJ010000009.1:0-33054 GCA_964554365.1 uncultured Clostridium sp.
CATGCCCATTAAGTTCTCCCAATGATTTTTGCTGAGCTGCAAAGTGTTTTTGAGATTTTTTTGCAATACTAGTTGTTACTACAATATAAAGCGGTAAAGTTAAAATAACAATAAGTGTTAATAAGGGGCTTATTGTTAACATCATGACAATAACACCAATAATAGTTACAATAGATGTAATAAGTTGTGTAAGACTTTGCTGCAATGTGTTTGCAATGTTATCAACGTCATTTGTAACACGGCTCAAAATTTCACCATGTGTTCTTGCATCAAAAAATTTAAGAGGTAATCTTGAAAGTTTATCATCTACTTCTTTACGCATATTATAAACAGTTCTTTGTGCAACTCCAGCCATAATATATTGTTGAATATAAGTAAATAATGAACTAATAAGGTATAATCCTATAAGAATTAAAACTATTCTCTGAATATATACAAAATCTATTTTACCACCATTTAAATCCATTATTTTAGCAATTCCAGCTTTAACTTGAGCTAATCCTTCCATTACTTTTGGAGTTGCAGTCTTAGGATTAGCTGCCAATTTACTCAAGATGTCCTGCTGTGGCAACAGCTTTTCTAAAGTTATTTTTCCCATTATTCCCTCAAATAATTTAGTTGTAGCATTACCCATAATTTTAGGTCCCAAAATACTAAACACTGTACTTAAGATTGCAAATATAAACACTGCAATTAATTTAATTCTCTGTGGCTTTAAATAATGAAGAAGTCTTAAAAGTGTGCCTTTGAAATTTTTTGCTTTTTCTATAGGTCTTCCAAGTGATCCAGCAGGTCCGCCTCCCATGTCTCCTTTTCTGGATTTATTATGTTTACGTTCTTCACTCATGCTAATTCCTCCTCTGAAAGCTGTGAAGCTACAATCTCATGATATACCTCACAGTTAGTTAACAGTTCCTTATGTGTTCCAATTCCTTTAATTTCTCCATCATCCAAAACTATAATCCTATCAGCATCCATAACTGTTGAAACCCTTTGAGCAACTATAAATACAGTAGAATCCTGGATTTCAGGTTTAAGAGCTGCTCTAAGTTTTGCATCAGTTTTAAAATCAAGGGCAGAGAAACTATCATCAAATATATATATTTCAGGCTTTCTAATTAAAGCACGTGCAATTGAGAGACGCTGCTTCTGTCCGCCAGAAACATTAGTTCCTCCCTGTGCAATATAATGATCAAAGCCTTCTTCCATTCCATATACAAACTCTGTTGCTTGTGCTATATGAGCTGCGTGCTTAATCTCTTCTAAAGTAGCATTCTCCTTACCATATTTAATATTATCAGCAATGGTTCCAGAAAAAAGCACAGTTTTTTGAGGAACAAAGCCTATCTTAGCACGAAGCACTTCTTGATTCATTTCTCTAACATCCACACCATCAACCAAAATACTTCCCTTTTCAACATCGTAGAAACGTGTGATTAAATTTATCATTGTGGACTTACCAGAGCCAGTACCTCCTATGATGGCAGTTATTTCACCTGGTCTTGCACTAAAGTTTATATTACTTATAGCTGATTGTTCTGCGCCAGGATATCTAAAGAAAACATCCTTAAATTCAACAAAACCTCTTTCCTTATCAGCCATAATAGCTTTTTTAGGATCCTTAATTTCAGGTTCTGTATCAAGCACTTCATTAATTCTTACTGCAGAAGCCTGAGCACGAGGTATCATTACAAACAACATTGTAAGCATAAGTAATGAGAATAAAATTTGAGTAGCATATTGAATAAATGCCATAAGTGATCCAACCTGCATCTCTCCATTGTTTATTCGAATACCGCCAAACCAAATAATTGCAATGGTTGTGAAATTCATAATAAGCATCATCATTGGCATTAATATGGCCATAATTTTATTTACCTTAATTGAGTTATTCATAAGGTCTAAACTGGCATCATCAAATCTTACCTTTTCTTTATCAATACGATTAAAAGCACGTACAACTCTAATACCCGTAAGATTTTCACGTAAAACAAGATTTAGTTTATCAATTTTTACCTGCATTAATTTAAATAGAGGCACACCTTTTGTGAGAACTATGCCAATAATAGTAAATAGTACTGGAATTACAACCACAAGCACCCAAGTTAAATTCCTATCTTCTTGAAGGGCCATAACAATTCCACCTATACAAGTAAGTGGTGCGGTAATCATCATACTCAGTATCATAACCGATACTTGCTGAACTTGAGTTACGTCATTAGTAGTTCTTGTAATCAGTGTTGCAGTTCCTATTTTGTCAAACTCATTTAAAGAAAAGCTTTCAACTTTAGTAAAAATCTTTTCACGCAATATTTTACCAAAACCTACTGCAGTTTTTGATGAGAGATAGGTTGCTATAATTGCACATAAAGTTCCTCCTGCTGCAATAAGTAACATGAAGCCACCAATTTTTATAATGTAATTAACATCTTTGTTAACTATGCCTTTGTCAACAATATCTGACATTAAAGTTGGTAAATATAGATCCGAAAGTACTTGCAAAAAAAGAAGTACAATAATGACAGCTATATATGTCGTATATTGTTTTAGAAATCTATACAATTTAATCATTGAATATCCTCTCCATTCAGTTAAAGTCATTAAAATTTAAGTTCTCTTATTTCTATTTTAATATTATATGTGAATTTTTTTATCACACACTTTTTTAAGATTATCTCGCATTTGCATTAATAATCTACGAAGTATAACTTTCTCTTCTTGTGTAAAGTTAATAAAGCACTCTGACTCTATAGTCTTCATAGCTTCATGCACTTCACTACAAATTTTTTTGCCTTCCTCTGTAATGTAAACCCTTGACACACGTTGATCTTCTCTATCCTGCCTACGTTCCACAATTCCTGCCTTTTCCATTCTGGTAAGCATAACTGTAATAGTTGCAGGTTTTATACTAAGTTTTCCGGCTAATTCTTTTTGACTTTGGCCATCCTGCTTATATAAAGTAAATAACATAGGTGGCTGACCAGGATAAACTCCTAGTTTATCAAGTATCATATAGGTACGGTGATAATTAAGTCTTATTACCTCACAAAATACATAATATAATGAATCATGATTACAATATTCCATATTTTTCCTCCCGATTGTTTAGTTGACTAACTATATTAAATACTATCATTGCCCTACTTTTTAGTCAATAGTTTTAATGATGTTTTTTTAATACTGAAAGCGCTTATGTTTTTTAGCACTTTTAACCTATTTATGACTGTAATACGTTTACAAGGTAAATACTACCCATCCAACCTTTAATAACCATATGTTTGTTTAGTCTGCTAATCTATTTTATAACTTAAATACACTGCAATAAACCTTGTTGTACATAGATAAAACATTTACTTTTCATATAGTAAATGTTAAAATAAATTCAATATATATCTGATGAAAAACAAGTCTTAATGTAGTATTTACGCAAAACTTGTTCATTAATTTCGTAATATTTTCAATTTACCCATGTAAAATTTGTATTTTACATTTACTGTTAGTCATGAACTATTAAATATACTCTGTTCATCTGCATAAGGAGGACACAAATATGAAACAAATAGTAAACTTGGCTTTTGATTTCGGTGCGTCTAGTGGTAGATTATTTATGAGTAAATTTCATGACCACAAGATTGAACTTAAAGAAATACATAGATTCCCCAATAATCCTGTAAAGCTTAACAATGTATTGTACTGGGATTTTCTAAGACTCTTCCATGAACTATTAATAGGATTAAAAAAAGCAGCTAAAATAACTAAAAAAATAGATAGTATTGGAATAGATTGTTGGGGAGTAGATTACGGATTATTAGATAAAAATGGAACCCTATTAACTAATCCCATTCATTATAGGGATGGTAGAACTTCATTAATCACTAATGAAATAAATGAAAATATTAACTTTAAGGAGGTTTATGCTAAAACTGGAGTTCAATCTTTACATTTTAGCACTATTTATCAACTTTATGCTGATAGCAAACTAAGGCCTAATATATTAAATAATGCTGATTGCTGTTTATTTATGCCTGACTTGTTTAACTATTTCTTAACTAGTAAAAAATACAATGAATATACAATAGCTTCTACTTCTGAATTAATTAATATAAAATCCAAAACCTGGGATAGCGACCTATTTTTAAACCTAAAGCTCCCTGGTAATTTAATGCAGAAAATAATTATGCCCGGTGAAATCCTAGGTTATTTAACTGATTATATTCAAAAAGAAGTTGGGCTGGATAACGTGCCCGTTGTTGCAGTAGCAAGTCATGACACTGCCTCTGCTGTAGCCAGCGTTCCATTTGAGAATCAACATAGTGCTTATTTAATTTCAGGTACATGGTCTATTTTAGGTGTTGAAAATAATGAATGTATTATTAATAAAGATTCTTTTGAATCTAATTTTGCTAATGAAGCAGGGGCTGAAGGTAAGATTAGATTTTTAAACAATATTAATGGTTTATGGATTATGCAACAGTTAAGAAAAAGCTGGTCACAGAATATTAATCAAATTAGTTTTGAAGATATAACTAAAGAAGCAATAAAATGCAAACACTGTACATACACTATTGATCCTAATTTCATCACATTCAGATCACCCACAAATATGATTTTAGCTATTCAAAATTATTGTAAAAATACCAATCAAGGCATTCCAATAGAATTAGGTGAACTTGCTATTGCAGTATATAATGGGCTAACCAATGAATATAAAAAAACTATAAATAAGCTAGAAAGTATACTAGATAAAAAACTAAATACTATAAATATGGTAGGAGGTGGAATACAGGATAAATTTTTGTGTCAACTTACTTCTGATATTACAGGAAAAAAAGTAATAGCTGGACCTGTTGAAGCTTCGGCATTAGGTAATATAATAATTCAATTAAAGTCTCTTGGTCAGATAGAAAATCTATCAGAAGGTAGAGAAATAATTAAAAATTCATTTAAACTTGAAACATATATTCCTAATTGATATAATTTTTTTGAATGGAGATGTAAGCATGCTTGCCATTGAACGCAGACGAAAAATAACTGAAATAGTTCAGGAAAGCCACAGTATTAAAGTTTCAGAAATGAGCAAAATTTTTAATGTAACAGAAGAAACTATACGAAGAGATTTACAAATACTTGAATCAAATAAAGTTATAAAAAAGACTTACGGTGGAGCAGTTATAAATGATAAGACAAATGTAGACTTATCTTTAAATATCCGTGAAAAAACAAATGTTGCTAGCAAAAAACTAATAGCTTCTAAAATAGTAGACCTAATTGAAGATGGCGAAACCATAATGCTTGATTCTAGCTCCACAGCCTATTATGTTGGAAGTGAAATGAAAAATTCGAAAAAAAATATAACTATTATAACCAATTCCATTATAATAATTACTGATTTTTTTGGCAATAAAAACTTTAAAATTATTTCAACTGGTGGATATTTAAAAGATAGTTCTATGGTACTTGTAGGTCCTCTAACTGAAAAAAACATACGATCTTATAATGTTGATAAAGCAATAATAAGCTGTAAAGGAATCCATATAAGCAAAGGAATAACAGACTCAAATGAACTTGAAGCTGAAGTAAAAAAAGTAATGATAAGTTCCGCCCAAAAAATATTTTTAGCTGTAGATCATAGTAAGTTTGATAAGGTGTGTTTCGCTAAGGTAGCAGATTTTAATGAAATTAATTATTTATTTACAGATGAACAGTTATCAGATGACTGGAAAAATATTTTACAGGCTAATGATATTATTGTGCAAGATTAATATTATGAACTGACTCTTTTTTTACTATTAATATGAAATAAGTTAGCAAATATTTAAATATCTACTAACTTATTTTGGCTTTAAGCTTGTCCGTAGTATGCATTTACACCATGTTTTCTTAAAAAGTGTTTATGTAGTAAATTTTCATCCATAGACTTATTTTTATCATTAACTACCATTGTATTAAATGCCATCTTGGCCACATACTCCATTACAACAGAATGATATACAGCTTCTAATGGATCTTTTCCCCAAGTAAATGGTCCATGTTGTTTAACTAATACACCTGGAACATCTATTGGATTAATTTCTCTAAAAGTTTCTACTATGACTTTTCCAGTTTCTTTTTCATAATTAGCATTAATTTCTTCTTTGCTTATAGACCTTGTACATGGAATTTCTCCATAAAAATAGTCTGCATGAGTTGTACCTAGTGCAGGTATTGAATGTCCTGCTTGAGCAAAACTTGTAGCCCACTCTGAATGTGTATGAACTACCCCTCCAATATCTTTAAATGCTTTGTACAGCTCTAAATGAGTTAAAGTATCTGAAGATGGTTTTAAATTACCTTCTATTACATTTCCATTAAGATCTACAACCACCATATCTTCCACTTTTAATTTATTGTATTCAACACCACTTGGCTTTATAACCACTAATCCCTTGTCTCTGTGAATTCCACTAACGTTTCCCCATGAATATATAACAAGTTCTTTTCTGGTAAGTTCTAAATTTGCTTCTAAAACTTGTTCTTTTAGTTTTTCAAGCATATTTTCACCTCCACTATATTACTTTACTTTTTATTTCTTTTAAAACCTTCATAACATTATTTTCCCCAGCACCAAAGTAGTCATGAAGCTTTCTATATTCAGCATAAAGATTTTTATAAATTTCTACATTTTCAGGTATTGGCTTGTAATATTCATCCTTAAGCCTTGCCATATTTTTAGCAGCTTCAAGTATGCTATCATATCCTCCATTTTCTTTTCCTGCTGCCACAGCTGCAAACATAGCTGCACCAAGAGCAGGAGTCTGTGGAGATGCTGCTATTCTTATTATCATATTTGTTACATCGGAATATATCTGCATTAACATTTTATTTTTTTGTGGAAGTCCACCACAAGCATACAATTCATTAACTGGAACTCCATATTCATTAAAAGTTTCTATTATCATGTTAGTTCCATAGGCTGTTGCCTCAATTAAAGCTCTATATATTTCCTCTGGCTTTGTAGATAAGTTTAGTCCTAAAATCAATCCTGTTAAATCTGCATTTACAAGTACTGACCTATTTCCATTGAACCAATCCAAAGCTAAAAGACCACTTTCTCCCGTTTTAAGCTTTGAAGCTTTTTCTTCTAAAAGAACATGAATGTTTATGTCTCTTTCTTCTGCTTCCTTTTCATATGCTTCTGGAATACAGTTTTTTACAAACCATTCAAATATATCTCCTACTGCTGATTGTCCAGCTTCATAGCCAAAATATCCTGGAATTACCCCATCTTCTACTACTCCACACATTCCTGGAACAATTTTCTCTTCTGTTCCTAGCAAAATATCACATGTAGAAGTTCCCATGATCATAAGCATTTTACCCGGTTCTACTACATTGATAGCTGGAGCAGCTACATGGGCATCTACGTTACCGACACACACTGATATGCCTGCTTTAAGTCCCATTTTTTCTGCCATTTCCTTTTTAAGCGACCCAGCTTTACTTCCCATTGACATAATAGGACTATTTAATTTTTCTTCTACCAAATTTTCTAGTTTAGGATCTAAAGCTTTAAAGAATTCCTTTGATGGGTACCCTTTTCTTTTATTCCATATAGCCTTATATCCTGATGTACAATTATTTCTTACATATACACCAGTCATTTGCATTGTTACCCAGTCAGTAGCCTCCATAAATTTATCAGCTACCTCATATATTTCTGGTGCTTCATTCAATATTTGAAATACTTTAGGTACTAGCCACTCTGAAGATATTTTTCCACCATATCTATTAAGAAACTCTTCCCCCATCTGCTCTGCCACTTCATTTAATTTGTTTGCCTCTGGTTGTGCCGCATGATGTTTCCATAATTTAACCCAAGCATGTGGGTTATTTCTATATTCTTTAAGTTGACATAATGCTTTACCATCTTTTGCAACTGGTAGTATTGTGCACGCTGTAAAATCTATACCTATGCCTATTATGTCATCCTTATTTACCCCTGATTTTTTTATACTTTCTGGAACAGCTGTAAATAAAACATCTAAGTAATCATCTGGATTTTGCAAAGCCCAATCTGGTGCAAGTTTAATATCTGTTCCTGGCAAGTATTTATCTATAACGCAATCCTTATATAAAGTAACAGACTCTGATAACTGTATTCCAGAATCAACTTCAATAATAACAGCTCTACCAGATTGAGTACCAAAATCTATACCAATAGTGTATTTTTTTGCCATGCGTATTTTCCTCCTGACAAGTTTTAACTATAAAAATTGGATAAATTTAAGAATATCCAGCATATTTCCTTAAGAGTTTATTTGCTATACTAAGCTTTACACTCTAGTAAAATATGCTGGATTATTACTTTTTACTTTTAATGTAGTTTAATTTGCATACATATTAAATTATAATAGACTTTTTTGTACAATTTCTTCTTGATTTTTTAAGTACGCTAATCCTATTGCTAGCTCTGAATCTAATTTTTCTGCCGGAATATTACCATTCCTTGCATCATAAGGAGCTTTGCCTTTTGGCAATGGCTCAAAGGAAATAGCACCTTCATAATTAATATCATACAAAGATCTTATTATATCTCTCCACGGCATAGTTCCTAAGCCTGGAGCTTCTCTAGTGTTATCTGCTATATGAAGATGTTGAATCCAATAGCTTCCGTTTCTTCTGATGGCATTAGCAATTCCATCCCCTTCCTCCATTTGCATGTGGAAGGTATCTCCCATAGTTCTAACATACTGATTATTTATTTCTTTACACATTTTTACTGCGTCGTTTATACCGTATACTAGACTTACTTCGTAACGATTAATAGGTTCTATGGTAAGAAAAACTTTATTTTTTTCTGCATATTCCCCTGCTAAACTTATGGATTCTGCTGCTCTTTTCCAATCATTTTCTTTTGAACTAAATAGAACAGGACTTCCTACAAGACTTGGCACTACAAGTATACTTCTTGCTTCAGTTTCCTTTGCTAAGTCCACGCATTGTTTCACATAATCTATAGCTTTTACTCTTTCGTTCTTATCGGGGTGACAAAGTGCTCTTAAATTATTTTCTCCAGGGCCTGGAAACATACCGCAAAGTGAGCAAACTTTTAATCCATATTCTTTCATTATCTTATTTACTTCATTTCCATTATATAACTCAGGCTCCCCAACTAGTTCTATACCATCAAATCCTATTTTAGATACTCTCTTTGCAACCTCTTCTAAAGATGCATTACCAAAAATCCAATTATTTGCATATAACTTTAACCTTTGCATTATTCGTCACCTCCATTTTTATGAATATGCCTCAGGGTATTTTTAGAATCCAAAACCATCTACATTGCCTTTATTAATATCAAGTGGACTTCCCATTATAATAGTTTTTCCATCTTGTAAAACTTTGATTTTACCTACGTTTTTAACGTCCATTCCATCTTTTATTTCTTTTCCGTCAAGCTTCTCTTTTGCAAGATAAACTGTTAAATAACCTAATTTTACAGGGTCCCAAAGTATAGCTGTATCCAATGAACCATCTTTTAAATAAGCTTTACTCTGGCTTGGAAGTGTACATCCAACAGCAGCTATCTTATTCTGTAATCCTTTTTCTTGAATAGCTTGTGCTATACCAATTGGCGCTGGAGTACTTTCTCCAATTATACCTTTTAAATTAGGATAAGCTTTTATTAATTGAAGTGTCTTTTCATATGCAATCTGTTGCTTTTCGTCTGAAGGAATTCTTTCTGTAACTAACTTAAGTTTTGGATATTTTTTCTTTCCATAAGCAATTCCAGCATCAATCCAAGCATTTAAATTAGTTGCTGATAATCCTCCTGTTATAACTGCATATTCTCCTTCATCTGTTCCCATAGCTTCTACTAGCTTGTCCCATGAATGTTCGCCATACTCAGTGTCATCAATTTGATGTACTGAAAGGTCAACAACTGATTTGTCTGCTGCTGAATCCCAGTCCATTACTAGAATACCTTTACTTTTTGCTTTCTTTAATGCAGGAGTTAGAGCTGCTGCGTCATTTGGTGCTACTGCAATACAATCTACTCCTCTACTTATAGCATCCTCTATCATCTTAACCTGTGCTGCTGCATCTGCTGTAGTTGGACCTGTATAAATTACTTCTACTCCAAGATCTTTTCCTGCATCTTCAGCACCTTTTTGTGATGCATTAAAGTACGGAATTCCTACAAGTTTTGGCATAACAACAATTTTATATTTTTTATTTCCCTTTGATTGAGTACTGCTTTTGGCATCTTTTTTGTCCTTACTTCCTGATGATGAACCACATCCTGTGAAAGCAACTGTAGACATAACCATTGTTGCAAGTAAAAATGATAAAAATCTTTTCTTCATTATTATTGTCCCCCAATTCATTTTTTAATTTTTTATATAAAGCTTCTAAGTTTTCTATTGTTAGAAACTTTTTTTCAATATATTACGATCTTATTGTTATTCACAGTTTTACATACTAGCCTTTTTATTTTTTATCTTTCTCTTTTCACTTATTTGACCTGAAAAGAAGTTTATTGCTAGTACTAAGATCAATATACATCCCATAGTTATATCTACAAAATATCTATTTACACCTATTATGTTTAATCCACTAGTTAGAACCTGTAAGATGGCTGTTGCTATCACTGTTCCTATTACTTTACCATAGCCCCCTTCTATTGCAGTACCACCAAGTACTGATGCTGCTATGGTTTGAAGCAAATATGATGAACCATAATCTACTTTTGCAGAATTATATCTAGATATTAAAATTATTGCTGCAATTCCTGATAAAAGAGCTGAAAATAAATATACTTTCATTAAAACTTTTTTTGTATTTATACCAGAAAATTCAGTAGCCTTTGGATTACATCCTAGCATATACACACTTTCTCCCCAAGGAGTATTCTCTAAACAAACAATAGTTACCAATATAACTAATAAGAATATAATTATTTGAACGGGAATACCAAATATGGTTCCATTACCAAAGTAAGTAAAGCTCTCTGGAAATCCTGAAATGGCTCCACCCTTTGTAAATTTTAAACTTATTCCCTCATAAAGTGTCATTGTTCCTAAAGTAACAAGTATCGAAGAAACTCCAATATATGAAACAAGAAATCCATTTATAAGTCCGCAAGCTAATGCTGTTAGCAAGCAAACGATAATAGCAAATATAATTACAGCAGTTGTGTTTCCACCAAATAAATTTTTATCGCTAAGTACAAAAGCACTTACTATACCGGATAACGCTGCTGTTGAGGTCAATGAAAGATTAATTCCTCCAGTTACAATTACAATCATCATACCCAATGCTAATATACCAAACTCAGGTAATTGGGATGCCATTGATTGTAAATTATCAATACTTAAAAATTGATCTGGTGATAAGATTGACATAAGGCCAAAAGCTATTATTAAGACCCATAATAATAACAATTCTTTACTATGCTTTTTCATATTTGTACAACCCCTTATTTATTTAATTAATAGAAACATTATTAATTTCTAGATCATTTTCAGTTTCATCCACATCAATCTTACTTTTAGTTTTTTCTCTTCTTTTATTTTGAATAACATTAACGCTTACAGCTAAAATTATTACTAATCCTATAATTATTTTCTGCCAAAATACTGGTATATGCATAATAATTAGTCCATTGTTCATAGCTGCCAAAAGAATAACTCCTAAAATTGTTCCAAAAACCGAACCTTCTCCACCTAATATATTGGCTCCTCCGATAACTACAGCTGCAATAGCCTGCATCTCTATACCTATAAAAGCATTAGGATCTACCTGCTTCATAATTGAGGTATGAACAAATGATGCAATTCCAACCATTAAGCCAATGTAAGTATAAATAAATATATGTATTAAATCGATTTTATAACCTATACGTTCAGCGGATACCTTGTCCCCTCCAACTGCATATATTCCTCTACCAACCAAAGTATATTTCAGTATAAACCATGTAAGTAAAGCTGCAACAATAAAGAATACTATTTGTATAGGAAAACCAATCTTTCCTCCTGACCCATTAGGTAATTGAAATAAAACTATTTTTCCAAAATCCGCAAAATTACTAGGCAATGTATCTATCCATTTTCCATTGGTTTTATATAATACAAGACCATTAACTATACTTAATGTACCTAGAGTTGCAACAATAGCAGGTAATTTCAATTTAGCAATTAAAATTCCATTTATCATTCCAAAAGCAATACCACCTATACAGGAAACTAAAAATACTAAAAATACATTTGCTCCTGTTTGAACCATAAATTGTCCTATAATTATTGATGTTGCAGCCATAACTGCACCTATAGATACATCAATTCCTCCTGTTAGTATAGCTAATAACATTCCCATAGAAAGAATACCTATTACACTGTTGGCTTTCAATAAGTCAATGATATTATCCATTCTTAAAAAAGTTTTATTATTTATTGTAATTATTGCACTTATTACTAGTATTATAAAAAATATAGTAAATTCTTTGCTTTTCAAAAATCGTTTCATAAATCTGCCTGTACCTCCTCTGTATAATATCCTTAAATTTTAGCTGTTTATATTGCTTTATTCATTATGTCTTCTTGAGTTACTTTTTCTCCATCGAATTCCGCAACTATTCTTCCTCTTTTCATTACTAAAATTCTATCGCTTACGGACATAACTTCAGGAAGTTCAGAAGAAATTACGATTACTGCCTTTCCTTCAGCAGCAAGTTCTCTTAATAATTCATGTATATCTACTTTGGCTCCTATATCTATTCCATTGGTAGGTTCATCAACTATTATTATATTTGAATTTTTTGCAAGCCATTTTGCTATTACTAGCTTTTGTTGATTTCCTCCAGATAATTTTTTAGCCTCTATGTCAGGTATATTAGGCTTTACATTTAGCTTACTTATCCATTTATCAGCTAATTCACTTTTCTTTTTAAAATCAACAATATTAAACTTTTTAACTAAATTACTAAGAACAGTAACAGTAATGTTGCTTACAACAGATTTCTGCATTATAAGTCCTTCTGTTTGACGACTTTCTGGAACATATGCAATACCATTTTTCACAGCTATTTCTGTAGATTTTATATGAACTTTTTTATTATTTATAAAAATTTCTCCCTCATCTGGAGTTGTTACTCCAAAAATAGCTTGGGCAAGTTCACTTCTTCCTGACCCAACTAATCCTGTAATTCCTAAAACTTCTCCTGCTTTAAGTTGAAAAGAAATATTTTTAAAATTACCCCTTTTGGAAAGATTTTTAACTTCTAATGAAACTTCCCCTTTTTTGTTTTTATCATATCTTTTAATTTCTACTTTACGTCCAACCATGAGAGACACAAGTTTTTCTTCAGGCAATTCATCCTTTTCATAAGTACCAATATAAGTACCATCTCTAAAAACAGTAAATCTATTAGATATTTCATATAATTCATCTAGCTTATGTCCTATAAATAATACTGAAATGTTCTCTTCTTTTAATTTATTAATTATATTAAATAACGCTCTTACTTCATTTTTTGAAAGTGCTGAAGTTGGTTCATCCATTATAATCATTTTTGCATCATATACTAATGCACGAGCTATAGCTACAAGTTGTTGTTTAGCAACAGATAATTTTCCTACCACTTCATGTATATCAATTTCTATTCCTATTTTTTTTATTGCTGTTTCTGCAATTTTGTTCATTTCCGCCCAGCTTATGCACTTCTTACCACTCTCTATTTGTAAGCTTATTGCTATATTTTCAGCTACAGTTAAATTAGGAAATAATGAGAAGTCTTGGTATATTACTGCTATACCTTTTCTCACTGAAGTTAAAGGGTCAATCTTATCAAATTTTTCTCCCTCGATGAATATAGTCGCCCCTTCATCTGGCTGATGTACTCCTGTTAGCACTTTAATTAATGTAGACTTTCCAGCTCCATTTTCACCTACAAGAGCATGAACTTCTCCCTTTTTAACTTCTAATTGTACATTATTTAATGCCTTCACTCCTGAAAAAGTTTTGCTTACATTTGAAATTTTTAAAAATAAATTGTGGTTGTTCACTATGTATCACGTCCCTTTACTTTAGTTTCATTAAAACTAGCATTTATGCGCTTTTATCTAAGTTATATTCTTTATTTTTTAATTTTCTTTGTTTGTATTTTATTTTGTTGTTTTTTCTTTATTTTATATCGTTTACAAGGCAAAGTCAACAGAAAAAAAGCAATTATCTTATAGAATTCAACAATAAAAGACATTTAAATAAGTTATAGAAGAAAAAATGTGGAAACAGATACATATCTGTTTCCACACTTTTACTATTCTGCTAAATTGAACACATCTAAGTCTTCTTGTTTTATACCTTTAGCTTTAACATCAGCCATAGCTTTAAAAGTATCTAGTGCTGTTATTACTCCTATGTTCCTTTCAACAGCAGCTCTTCTTATGTGAAATCCATCAGTTTTTGAGTTATTACCCTTTGTTGGAGTATTAACTACTAAATCCACTTCACCATTCTTAATTAAATCTATTATATTAGGATGTTCTTCTGTTAACTTTCTAACTTCTCTAACTTCTATATCAACTTCTCTTAATTGTTGGGCTGTTCTTGCTGTTGCTACAAATTTAAAACCTATCTCGTATAGCTTTTGTGCTATAGGCAAAAATTCTTTTTTATCATGGTCATTTATAGTAGCCAGTATAGTGCCCTTTTCCTTTTTAGTAAACATCTTAGATGCTACAAACCCTTTGTATAGAGCTTCTTCAAGTGTTCTTCCTACACCTAAGACCTCTCCTGTGGACCTCATTTCAGGTCCTAGGCATACCTCAACGTTTCGAAGTTTTTCAGTTGAGAATACTGGGATTTTCACAGATACTAATTCAGGCTCTTTATACACGCCTACGCCATATCCCAAATCCTTTATTTTTTCACCTAGCATTACTCTAGTTGCTAAATCAACTATTGGTACTTTACTTACTTTACTTATATATGGAACAGTTCTTGATGCTCTTGGATTAACCTCTATAACATAAAGCTTTCCTTGAAACTCTATAAACTGTATATTAATCATACCTTTTATGCCTATTCCTAGTGCAAGTTTTTTAGTATATTCCAATATTTTATCCTTTATGTCAGCATTTATGTTTTGACTTGGATACATAGTTATGCTGTCTCCCGAGTGAACTCCAGCCCTCTCTAAATGCTCCATTATTCCTGGTATTAAAACATCTTCCCCATCTGATATAGCATCTACTTCTATTTCTCTTCCCATTAGATACTTGTCAATAAGTATTGGGTTCTTCTTATCCTTTTCAAAAGCATTAGATAGATAGTATATAAGTTCCTTTTCGTCATGAGTTACTTCCATACCCTGGCCTCCGATTACATAAGAAGGTCTTACAAGCACTGGAAATCCTAGATTTTTAGCTTCTTCTAATCCTTCTTTTACACTCCAGATTCCTTTTCCCTTAGGCCTTGCTATGTCCAATCTTTCAAGGAGTTCATCAAATTTCTCTCTATCTTCTGCCATATCTATCTGGTCTGCAGTGGTTCCAAGAGTAGGTATATTCTTTTCCTTTAAGAATTCAGCAAGCTTTATAGCCGTCTGTCCTCCAAACTGAAGAATTACTCCATGAGGTTTTTCCTTTTCTATTATGTTTAACACATCTTCCTCTGTAAGAGGTTCAAAGTACAATTTGTCAGATATATTAAAATCTGTACTAACAGTTTCAGGATTATTGTTTACTATTATTGTCTCCACACCTAGTTTTTTTAGTGCCATTACACAGTGTACTGATGCATAGTCAAATTCTATACCTTGACCTATTCTTATTGGGCCTGACCCTATAACTATAACTTTCTTATTGTTTGAAACTTCTACTTCATCATATTCATCGTAAGTAGAGTAGTAATATGGTGAAAGTGCTTCAAACTCCCCTCCGCAGGTATCTACCATTTTATAAACTGGCTTTATGCCCCATATACTCCTAAGTCTATATACATCCTCAGGACACACCTTCAGCATATCTGCTATACCTTTATCTGAGAATCCTTTTTTCTTTAATTTCTTAAACCATTCTTTATCTAGATCATCTATTTTACTAAGTTTTAATCTTTGTTCTTCTTCCACTATCCATTTGAATTTTTCTATAAAGAACATATCTATTCCTGTTATTTCAGCAACCTTATCCATTCTATAATCTCGTCTCAGCATTTCTGCTAAAGCAAATATTCTCTCATCATCTGGAGACATAACTACGGCTTTCAATTCTCCAATACTTAATTCTTTAAACTTTTTATGGTCTAAGGAATACTTTCCTATTTCTAAAGAGCGAGTTCCCTTTAAGAATGCTGCTTCAAAATTGCTTCCTATGGCCATTATTTCTCCTGTAGCCATCATTTTTGTTCCAAGCTCTCTGTCTGCTCCTTGGAATTTGTCAAAAGGCCATTTTGGTATTTTAACTACCACATAATCTAATGATGGTTCAAAACAAGCATAAGTTTTTTGTGTAACTGCATTTTTTATTTCATCTAATCCGTATCCTAAAGCTATTTTTGCTGCTACTTTTGCTATTGGATAACCTGTTGCCTTTGATGCTAGCGCTGATGAACGACTAACTCTTGGGTTTATTTCTATAACTGCATACTCAAAGGAGTGTGGATTTAACGCAAGCTGTACATTACAGCCACCCTCTATACCTACAG
Source organism: uncultured Clostridium sp. (assembly GCA_964554365.1). Lineage (GTDB taxonomy): Bacteria > Bacillota > Clostridia > Clostridiales > Clostridiaceae > Clostridium_AM. The sequence continues at coordinate 16,684 of CAZKOJ010000009.1, forward strand.
CATTTATTATATCTATAGATGCAGATCTTAGCATTTGATATTCTTTATCAGACAGTGTTTGACTTGGTGCCACTACTATACTATCTCCAGTGTGAATACCTACTGGATCTATATTTTCCATGTTACATACTGTAATGCAGTTTCCGAAGCTGTCTCTCATTACTTCATACTCTATTTCCTTCCATCCCTTAACACTTTTTTCAAGAAGTACTTGACCTATAGAGCTTAGTTGAAGTCCAGATTCTAGTATTTCTTCTAACTGTTCTTCATTATCAGCTATTCCACCACCAGTTCCTCCAAGAGTATATGCTGGTCTTACTATAACTGGATATCCTATTTTACTTGCAAAGGCTTTACCACTTTCCATGTCAGTTATTATTTCACTTTCTATAACGGGCTGGCCTATTCTATTCATCATGTTTCTAAAGAGTTCCCTATCTTCACCCTCTTTTATTGATTCTATAGATGTACCTATTACTTTAACATTGTATTTTTGAAGTATTCCTTTATCATAAAGTTCTACAGCTAAATTTAAGCCAGTCTGTCCGCCCATACCTGCAAGAACACTATCTGGTTTTTCTTTAGCTATAACCTTTTCTACAAATTCTACAGTTAACGGTTCTAAATAAATCTTATCCGCTACTTCCTTATCTGTCATTATAGTAGCAGGGTTGCTGTTTATAAGTACAACCTCTACTCCCTCTTCCTTTAATGCTTGACATGCTTGTGTTCCAGAATAATCAAATTCTGCCGCTTGCCCTATAATAATTGGACCTGAACCTATAACTAAAACCTTTTTTATATCTTTATTTAATCCCATAACTTGCTACCTCCTAAAGTGCTTTTTTAAATTTACAATTGACAGTTAACAATTACTCTGCGTATTTCATAAATTTATCAAATATATAGTTGCTGTCCTTTGGACCAGGACAAGCTTCTGGATGGAACTGAACTGAGAATATCGGTAATTTTTCATGTTTCATTCCTTCTATGGTTCCATCATTCACACTTACATGAGTTACCTTCATATCCTGTGGAAGTACATCTACAAAATATCCATGATTTTGAGAAGTTATGTGAACTTTATTTTCTTCTAAATCCTTAACAGGATGGTTACATCCTCTATGACCAAATTTAAGTTTAGCTGTTTTTCCGCCAAGAGTTAGCGCTAAAAGCTGGTGACCTAAACATATTCCTACAATTGGTTTTTTCCCTATTAGCTGCTTTAAATTTTCTATAACTTCTGTTAAGTCTTCTGGGTCTCCTGGACCGTTAGATAAGAAAATCAAGTCAGGATTTATATTTAAAATTTCTTCTGGCTTTGCCTGTGCTGGAAAAACTGTTACCTTGCAATCTCTTTTCAAGAAAGATCTTACTATGTTTTGTTTTATACCAAAATCCATAATAGCAACATGTTTTCCTTTTCCTTCTATTATATATTTTTCTTTAACTGTAACATTTTTTACAGCCTCTTTATTTGAAAAATCTTTTAATTTATTTTTAGCTTCCTCATAGGAGATATCCTCTAAAGTTATTATCCCCTTCATAGTTCCGTTGTTTCTTAAAATTTTAGTTAGAGCTCTTGTATCTATTCCCTCTAGGCCTATAACTTTGTTTTGTTTCAGGTAATCTTCAAGCTCCATTTCTGATCTAAAATTACTTGAAGCACTGCATTTTTCTCTAACTATAAACCCTTTAACCTTTGGTGATTTTGATTCCATATCTTCTAAATTTATTCCGTAGTTTCCTATAAGAGGATATGTCATTGTAACAATTTGTCCATAGTAAGATGGATCTGTGAGAATTTCCTGATATCCTGTCATTCCAGTGTTGAATACAACCTCTCCCACACTGTCTTTTAGATATCCAAATGCATTTCCTTGGAATGTAGTTCCATTTTCTAATATAAGTTTTGCTTTCATAAATAGACCTCCTTAATTTTCTTTGACTAGTAAAATACACTTTGAGTAAAATACACTTGATGAAGGCCCTCCACTTTACTTTAAAAAGAAAAGGGCAATAAAAAGATTAAACGTTAAAAATTAATCTTCCCATTACCCTTGTATAAACAATATTTTTTTAATACAATTTTATTAAATCTTTTTTTCACACAACAAAAACACATCATCATAATCATACCTCTTTCTGGCCTCCCTGGACCAATTTAAAGTGCCTTTTTTATTTTAATTTTCTTTCATTTGTGATTCTTATTTATAAAGCTAAATATGTCAAGTAGTAAATAATCTATTTAAACATTTTATAGACAGCCTTTAATTCTAGCCATGGTTCCATCTACCGTATAAAATAAAAAGTGCTCTTTTACTCCAGAGACACTTTTTATAGTTTTTATTACTCTACTTATTTATTTTATAACTAAAAATATTATTTATCCTGCATTCGCTACTGCCTTTTCCTCTTTTTTAATTAACATATCAAAATACTTTTTAGTTTCTATATTAATAACTGCTCTAAGTCCTATTATCCCTATTAAATTTGGTATAGCCATCAATCCATTAACTATATCTGCCAGCTTCCATATTAAATCTAGTTTTAAAAATGGAATAGCTCCTGCTGCTATAATTAATATAAATATTATTTTATAATATTTTATTCCTTTTACACCAAATAAATATTCTGTACATCTTTCCCCATAATAATTCCATCCAAGTATTGTAGTAAATGCGAAAAATATAAGTCCTATGGTTACTACAGCTTGTCCTGCTGCTGGACAAAATACCATGCCTTTTGTAAAGGCTTCATTTGTCATATCTGCACCTGCTACACCTGAATTCCACGCACCAGTCATTATAAGAACTATCCCAGTCATTGTACATATAATAATAGTATCTATAAATGTTCCTGTCATACAAACTAAACCTTGTCTTACACAATAGTTTGTCTTCGCAGCAGCTGCTGCAATAGGTGCACTTCCAAGACCTGATTCATTTGAAAATGCCCCTCTTGATATACCACTTTTGATTGCCATCATTACAGTAGCACCTAAGAATCCACCTGTAGCTGCTGTTGTTGTAAATGCACTTTTAAATACCAACCCGATAGCCCCAGGTAATAACTTAATGTTAATGACTAATATTATTAAAGAGCCTACAACATAAAATATAGCCATAAAAGGAACTATTACTTCTGCTGTTTTTGATATACTTTTAATTCCTCCTAAAGTTACCATTGTTACCAATGCTGTAATAATCCCTACGGTTATTACTATTGGTATATTAAAGGATATCTTAACTGCTTGTGATATGGCATTCACCTGGGTTAACGTACCAATTCCAAAAAACGCGACCCCTATGCCAAATAAAGCAAATAATTTTGCAAGTACTTTATTATGAAGCCCTCTTTCAATGTAATACATAGGTCCACCAGACATTTGGCCATTTTCATCTACTACCCTATACTTTACAGCAAGTAGACCCTCTGAATATTTAGTAGCCATACCAAAGAAGGCAGCAATCCACATCCAAAATAATGCTCCTGGCCCCCCTGCTTTAATTGCAGTTGCAACTCCTACAATATTTCCTGTACCTATAGTTGCAGATAATGCTGTACATAAAGCTGCAAAACTTGATACATCTCCTTTTCCAGAACTGTCATCCTTAAATAAATACTTAAAAGCTAATGGAAGTTTTGTAATTTGAAGACATTTTAGATTAAAGGTAAGGTAAACACCTGTACCTACAAGTAAGATTAGAAGTGGTGGTCCCCATATAAATGAGTTCACCTTGTCCAATATTTGCATGACCTTTTCCATTTGAATTACCTCCTAAAAATATTAATTTTTAGGACAGTGATAGGATATGTTTTTTTGAAAAAATTTACCTTCCTCTGTCCTTTTACCTGAGAGTTTCGTCGCCAAATAGGCGATTTGCTCCTTCGGTGCTCATAAGAGTCTCTCTAGAGGCTCGTCCAATAACGGTCATCTCCAATTGGTACCTGAAAGATTAACCCCTTCGGTGGATGATATATCATCTATCATCTCTCTCCCGCTATCTTCATCCGAACTATTAATTTTAATATTTTCCATTTTAACATTAATGTAATAATTATGCAAGTAATTGTTTAATCATTAAAATAGGACATAGACGAATGGTTTCAGATATGTGTAATACTTAATATTTATACATAATTTATACATAACTTATATATTTTAAACTAAATAAAATTATTACATACACAAACAGAAAAATACAGTTCAAATTTTTTAACTATAGTCCAAAGACTTGTATAAAAAATAATGAACTGTATTCCTTATTTTAGATTTCGAATTTCTCTATTAATCTTCCTAAGTTTACAGCACTTTCTGTATTCTTATTGGATTCAATTGTAATTGATTCATTATTATTGCTAACATCACTAACACTTGATGCAATTTCTCCAGATGATTTAGCTACTTCTGTTACAGTAATTGCAACATCTTCTATGCTTTTTGTTATTTGTTCAACAGAAGAAGAAATATTTTCAGAAACTTCCACGAATTTTTCAATGATATTTTTAACTGTATCTCCATCATTTTTATACTCATTACTTATTAAGATTAATTTTTCATAATCCTTCAAAACCACTTGCTCTATAAACGCTAGTATGTCCTTTGATGAACTTGAAAGCTCTTCCACTGAACTTAAAACAGTTTTAACTTCATTTTGTATTTCTGTAACTGCCACCGATGAACCTTCTGCAAGTTTACGAACCTCCTCTGCAACTACTGCAAATCCTTTTCCTTGTTCGCCTACTCTTGCAGCCTCAATTGCTGCGTTTAAGGCAAGCAAATTAGTTTGTTTTGCTATACCATCTATACTTTCTGCCATTTCCGATATATGCTGCACTATAGTTACATCTTCTATTGCCTTTTCCAACCTAACTTTTGATTCATTGTATATTTGTTTTGTATTTTCCATAGATTTAGTTGAATCTTTATTAATTTGCATTGCTTTTTCCTGTATATTAAGTGCAATGTTTAAACCTTCATTTGCTTTTTCTGCAGTTGTATCCACTTCCTCTTTAACAGTAAGCACCATTGACGTAACTTCTTCAACTGCTGCTGCTGATTCCTCCATTCCTGCTGAAATTTCTTCTGTAGCCGCTGATATTTGTTGAATTTTACCACTTACTTCATTAAACATATTATTTGTGCATTCACTACTTTGAAGAATACTATTACTTTCTTTTTTTACTAAAGACATACTATTATTTAAGTTCTCAATAGCATTATTTAACGCATTAACAGTTTGTCCAATTTCATCCTTTGACACTACATTCATTTTAAAGCTAAGATCCCCGTTGGCTAGCTTACCTGCTGCAGTGGCAACTTCACTAATTTGATTAATAATACTTTTTCTTATAAGATGAGTAAATAAAATACCTATAGCAATAATTGTTATTATGAAAATTATTCCACTCTTAAATGAGTTTTTAGTTATTATTTGGGATTCATCAGCCTTTGATTGAGCTAACTGATTTTGAAGATCTATCATTGTTTTTATACTTAAAAGTAAATCTTGTTGTGGCTTATCTATATCATTAATTATTTTTTGTAGTTCTCCATTGCTTACATCAGATTTCATGCCAGCTTTTATAGCTTCATCAAAACCTGCAAATGCTGCCTTATCTCTATCTTGTATTGTTTTATATATTTCTTTTCCTTTGTCTGTATAAAGTAATCCTTCAAGTTCTTTTTCTTTTTCTTTATATATTGTAGTATTTTCATCAATTATCTTTTTTTCCTGTTCCATATAATTTTTATCACTACTAATTGCTAAATTTCTTACACTTATTGATATTTTATTTATGGCTCCTCTCATATCATATGATAGTAGTAACTTTTTATTATCTAAATTCACCATTGAATCCATAGTTTTATCTATTTTATTAATATTAAAAAGAGAAAACATATTCCCACTAATTGACAAAACAAGTATTAAAGTAAATCCTAAAATTAATTTGTTTGATAATTTTATTTTATTAAACCACATACACATTCCTCCTAAGTTAAATAATTTTTTTATAATATTTTTACAATTTTGCCCTCCATTCATTAATATTTTATCTGTTATTTTTCTACAATTAGTTCGCATTTTTCATATGTTATTAAGTAATTTTCGTATGTTTTTTTAATATCTTTAATATATTTTAAGTTCACTTTATAATTATACTAAATATTACATAATTATGCTTTTTTAAATATAATAAATATTCCAAAATTACATTTTTTTGAATAATAAAGCATAAAATTAAAAAATGAGAACATATGCAGATTTTTATTTACATAATTCTGCATATGTTCCTATATTATATCCTAAATTGATTCATATAGCTTTTAGAATAGGATTACTTCAAACTACTGATCCAAATCCAATATCTAAAATCGCTATGCCAAGAATAATTTTGCTACTCCCTCCTAAATAATTGTAAAAGGCCATACATAAAACGAATTAACCTGTATTTAAATTAATATTGTATAATATTTATATAAGTAAAATATTAAGCATTTAGTTACAAAAATTTAGTCTACTTTTTCTATAATTTATTTTGAATGGAGAGAAAATCATGAAACTATTTTTATATTACATTTTGTTTATAAACTTATATGGTATTTTTATAATGTATTTGGACAAATCCAAATCAAAAAAAGGGAATTGGAGAATACCAGAAAGGAGACTTTTTACTATAGCCTTTGCTTGTGGTAGCTTAGGTATATTTATAGGCATGTACTTGTTTAGACATAAAACTAAGCATGGAAAATTTATAATAGGAATACCTTTAATATTTATAATTGAAACCTTTATATTTTTTAAATACATATACAAATTTATTATTCTTAATTGATGTACATATTAAGTTTTTGAGTATTTTAATAAGAAACTATTAATATTTTATGTACTAATTTTCTTAAATACACAAAAACAGCCCTTTTACAAGAGCTGTTTTTTCACTTTATCCGATGGATTGTATTATTTTGATATATTTTCTTTTAAACCATTAGAAAGTTTTAAAGATAACAGCAGCGAAATCATAGTAATTACAATTAATGATATAAATACTATGTGTAACCCTGAATTCAAAGAAGTCCTTATCTGATTAACAGATAAATTTGTTGCAGAATATAAATTGCTAGGATCTACACCTTTAATACCTAAATTACTAAAGTACTTAATTATATTTAAGTTAAACATAGCTCCAAAAACACTTACTCCTATAGTTTGACCTAGTGTACGAACCAAAGAATTAGATGCTGTGGCAGCTCCTCTATTGCTATAATCCACAGATTCTTGCACTACTATTGTTAAAGTAGTAAAGCATCCTCCAAAACCAAACCCCATTATAAAAACATAAATTATAACTAAAATCAACGGAGATTGTACATTTAATGTAGGTAAAAGCATACTACTTAATAACAAAATACATGCTGATGATCCAATTACTATTCTTTCTCCATATTTAGGTATAGCTTTTGATAAAATAACAGAGGATAAAAGCCATGACACCGACATAGGCGCCATTGAAAGTCCAGAAATCGTTGCTCCAAAGCCTAAAACGCTTTGTATATATATTGGCATATAAACGTCTGCTCCTATTAAAACACAAGATGCAAAAAAACTAATTATATTAACTATAATATTTGTTTTTGTGAAAATCTCAAAAGGTATAATAGGTTCTGCCGCTCTTTTCTCTACAAAATAAAATAATACTAAGAAAACTCCTGTAAGGGCTATAGATATTATTATGGCAGGTGAGTATAAACTATGACTCTTTTCTCCTGATAAAACACCATATAAAAGCGCAATAATTGCAGCAGATAATGCTACAATTCCCATATAATCTATATTAGGTTTCTTTCTTTCAAAATTTTCATTAACATTCTTTTGAAGAAGTATTATAGATAGTATTCCAAAAGGTATGTTTATAAAGAAAATCCAATGCCATGAAAGATTGTCTATTAGAAATCCTCCTAAGAATGGACCGATTAAGCTGGCTATTCCCCACACTGTACTTAACCAACCTTGAACTTTAGCCCTTTCCGAAAGGCTAAATACATCTCCTACTATGGTATATGTAACTGTGAATATTGCTCCTGCACCCAATCCTTGTAATGCACGGAAGCCTATAAGTGCATACATACTTTGTGATATACCACAAAGCGAACTGCCCACTAGAAAAATTATTATACCTATGCAAAGAATATTTTTTCTTCCATATAAATCTGATAGCTTTCCATATATAGGTGTAGAAATGGCTGAAGTCAATAAATATGCTGAAAACACCCAACTTATTAATTCAAACCCATTTAAATCCTTTACTATGGTTGGTATAGCTGTCGTTACAATTGTTCCCTCAACTGCTCCAAGAAACATTGCCACCATTACTGCAATAGTTATATTCCTTTTTTTTAAATCCATTCCGGATATCACTTCCTTTTATAGTAAAACTTGTCATTAGTGCTCCCATATGACAAATATCATTCTATCATCAATGTTTAAAATTGCCAAGTTGTTTCTAATTTAACCTCTTTTCTTTAACATTAAACCTATGCACTTTGCAATGTTTTCCAATGACACTTGTTTCTCAACAGCACCAATATCAAATGCTACCTTAGGCATGCCATATACTACAGAAGATTGTTCATCTTGCCCAATTGTTGTCGCTCCATTCTTTCTCATGTTAAGTAGTCCTTTTGCTCCATCATATCCCATTCCAGTTAAAATAACTCCAATAGCATTCTTACCAAGTAAATTTGCTGCGGATTCAAATAGCACATCTACCGAAGGACAGTGTCCATTAACTTTTTCTCCTTTAAAGCATTGAACATAGAACTCATTTCCTCTAGCTTTTAACCTCATATGATAATCCCCTGGGGCTATGAGTACAAGCCCTGGATATAGTTTATCGCCATCCTTTGCCTCTCTGACTTCCACTACACAAGAATTATTTAACCTTTCTGCATACATGTTTGTAAATTTTTCAGGCATATGTTGAACAACAAGGGTAGGCGGCATATTCCTAGGAAGTTTCTTTAAAATTTCATAAACTGCTTGAGTTCCTCCTGTTGAAGCTCCTATAAGAATTATTTTATTATTAAAATTTGAATCTATATTATCTTCAATAATCTTAGAATTAGAACTATTTTTAAAGTGGCCTACTTTTGCAATTGAAGCTATTTTAACTTTAACACATAGCTCAGTTAACATAGCTTCTAACCCCCTCATATTGCTCATATCTGGCTTCATTACAAAATCTACTGCTCCAGCATTAAGTGCATCAAAAATGTTTTTATTTGCTGAGCTTATAACAACTACAGGTATAGGATATTGGGGCATTAACCTTCTTAAAAACTCAATTCCATTCATTCTAGGTAGTTCCACATCTAATACCATTACATCTGGTTCAAATTCAATTATTTTATCTCTAGCAATAAAGGGGTCTGATGCAGTTGCTACAATTTGAATTCTATGATCTAACAAAAGACCTTTTGATATTACTTCTCTAAATACAAGTGAATCATCAACAATTAAAACTTTTATCTTTTTACTTATATTCATAGTGTTTTATTCCTTTCTATAAAGCGCTGGCATAATATATTTATATTTTGTTTCATTACGATTAAGACATTCAGAATGTCCAATGAAAAGATACCCGCCAGGTTCTGTGCATTCATAGAATTTATTAATTAAGTCTTTTTTAGTTTTTTCATCAAAATAAATCATCACATTCCTACAAAATATAACATGAAATTTCTTTTTAAATGGGAATGCACACTCCATCAAGTTAAATTTTCTATATATTACTTCATTCTTTATTTTATCAACAAGAATGCTATTTTCATGATCCAACTTTTTAAAATAATTTATTTTCCAATTTTCAGGTATAGACTTTATTTGTTCATGAGAATAAATGCCTTTAATTGCATAGTTTATTACCTTGCTAGAAATATCTGTAGCTAAAATATTTGTATTCCACTGTGGCTTATTTGCACCTAAATAATCTGCTATTATCATTGCTAAAGTATAAGGTTCTTCCCCTGTAGAGCAACCTGCACTCCAAATACGCAAATCCTTATTTTTAACATTTGCCACGAGATAAGGGAGCACAGTTGAGTTGAAATACTTAAAGTGACTTATTTCCCTCATAAAAAAAGTATGATTAGTAGTGATTTTATCAATAAGGGTAGTTACTGCTTCACCACTTTTATCAGAAGTAACATAATTATAATACTCAGAAAAATTATTTAAACCTTTATCTAAAAGTACATTATTTAACCTTCCTATAACTAAGGATTGTTTTTCTTTTCCTAAATTTATCCCATAATTGCATTTAACAAAATTTGTTAAACGGCTAAATTCTTTATCAGTCATAGTAATTATATTTATCACCTACCTTTTTATTAAGTTATAGAGAGATTTTTCAATTCTCTCTATAACTTTTAATAAATTAATATTTACCAAAATCTTTATCATTTAATGATATTTTGATTTTAGAACTTGTAGCTGCTGCTTCATCCATGGCACTGTTTATGTTATTCATATTAGATTGATTTTTCTTTCCTGCCATATTTTCAAGCATTTTTATAATTTCTGGACTCAAACTGTCGTAATTATTTAAAGCTGAATTTGTTTTTTTAAGTTTGAATTTACCCACCATCTCCTTTAGCATATTTGCCTGGCTGGATAACTCTTCACTAGCAGCAGCACTTTCTTCTGCTGTGGCAGAATTTGTTTGTACCACCTGTGAAACTTGATTTATTCCTTCATTTATTTGTGCAATTGCCGATGCTTGTTCATTTGAAGCTATTGCTATTTCTCCAACTAATGTTGCTGCCTTTGCAACACCTTCAACAATTCCATTTAATGCAACTGCAGTTTCATTTGCAATGCTTGTTCCACCTTCTACTTTTTTTATGGATCCTTCTATAAGTGCTGTTGTTTCTTTTGCGGCATTAGCACTTCTAGCTGCTAAGTTTCTAACTTCTTCAGCTACTACAGCAAAACCTTTGCCATGTTGCCCTGCCCTAGCTGCTTCAACTGCTGCATTTAGTGCTAAAATATTAGTTTGAAATGCTATTTCATCTATTACTTTTATAATCTTATAAATGCTTGAAGATGATTCATTAATTTCTTCCATAGCTTTAAGCATCCCATGCATTTGTTCATTGCCTTTAGATGCATTTTCTTTTGCCACTAACGAAAGCTCATTAGCCTCATTTGCATTTACTGCATTTTGCCTTGTTTGTGCAGATATTTCTTCAATGGAAGCTGTTAACTCTTCTATTGCACTTGCTTGTTCCGTTGATCCTTCCGAGAGAGCAATGCTTGATTCTGATACCTGTGCTGAAGCCCCCGCAACCTGATTGGAAGAAGAGTTTATGTTACTCATTACTTCATTTATATAATTAGCCATATTTCTAAATGATGAAGCTAAAACACCAATTTCATCTTTAGTTTCTATATCAACTTTTACATTTAAATCTCCCTCAGCAATATTTTCTGCTACATCTACCAATTTTTTTATTGGTTTACTAATTATGTTTGCTATAAGCAAACCAAAAACTATTGCAAGCATCATTCCAGCAATACTAAACATTGTCATGGTTAAAACTGCTGACTTTGCCATTACACCATTGTCATCACACCTTTGTTTTGCAGTATCTATTTTCATATCCACTAACTTTGTTATTGAATCATCAATTTTTGTGGCTATTGGAGTTGCTAAAGAAAAAGTAACTAAAGCTTCTTCATTTTTATCTTCCATAATAAGCTTTATTCCTTTTTCTTTTAGTGGCATATATGACGTTATTAATCCCCTAAGTGATTTAAGCTCTTCTTTAGCTTCATCATTTTTAAGGGTTTTTTCAAATTTATCTAGTTTATCATTAATAATTTTGTCTAATTCTGCAATTTCCCTAGAATGCATATCCTTATCTTTTACATCTTTGTCAATAATTAATTGTTTAAGGTCCACTCTCATACGTTGAAATGAAACAGCCGCTTTGGAAATATCACTAAGTGGCACAGTGTTAAGTTCATATAATTCTGTGTCTTTATTATTAATATTTTTTATATTAGTAATTCCTATAGTTCCAATAACTCCAGCGATTAATGCTACTAAGATAAACCCTGTTAAAAGCTTTACACTAATTTTTAAATCATAGAAAAATTTCATAATATTCCCCCCTAATTTTAATAATTTAAAATGTTTTATTCAAATATTGCGCCATCTAAACATCTAATATTTCTAAGCCATATCATTAATACCTTCTATTTCTTCATCACTAAGTATTCTGTCACAATAAAGTAAAAGCTTTACATCATTGCCAACCTTGCCAATTCCCTTAATGTATCTACTGTTGTAAGAATTATTTATCTCTGGTGGTGGAACAATATCCTCATTTGGTATGAATATTACTTCTGCCACAGTATCAACAATTAATCCAATAGATGTACCTTTAATATGGATTACTATAATACAAGTTCTATCGTTATATTCCTTCAATTCTTTTTTAAATCGTGCTCGTACATCCATTACAGGAATGATTTTGCCCCTTAAATTTATTATACCTTTTATGTATTCTGGAAGCTCTGGTACTTCTGTTATGGATTGAATTCCAATAATTTCAGTTACATATTTAATGTCAATTCCATAGACTTCTTTTCCCAAAGTGAACGTTAAAAATTTTCCTTTTTGTGTGTCTTCTTCTAATTCCAATTGCTCTTCAACTAAATTTGACATTTCTCCATCCACCTCCTAATTATTAATAATTAGCTAAACCTGCTATATCTAAAATTAAACTTATATTTCCATCTCCAAGCAATGTGCATCCACCTATGCCTTTTACTTTTTTAATATAGGACGGAAGTGCTTTAACCACAACTTCTTGTTCTCCTAGTAATGCATCACAAAAAATACAAAAAGTTTTAGAATCATTTTCTACTATCATTATGATTCCATCTTGAATTTTTTCAACCTGAGTTTTTACTTTATACAACTGATGAAGTCTAATTATAGGAAGACACTCTCCCCTAATCATTATCATTTCATTTCTATCAGGATCCATAATTACATTATCTTCATTAGGTTTAAAACATTCTTTTATAGATATAGTTGGTATGGTATATCTAGAATTCCCCACTTTAACATTTATGCCATCTATAATAGCCATTGTAAGAGGTATCTTAAGTGAAATTTCGGTACCTTCATTAGGCGTACTATCTATTAATATAGTTCCTCCTATCTTTTCAATGTTCTTAAGTACTACATCCATACCAACGCCTCTACCTGAAAATTCAGTCACTTCTTTATTTGTAGAAAATCCTGGCAATACTATAAAAGAGTATATTTCTCTATCTGTTAACTCATTTTCAGGTTTATTTAAAAGACCATTATTTCTAGCTTTTTCTAATATTTTTTCCTTATCTAGTCCTCTGCCATTATCCTTTACAATAATCCACACATCTCCACCAGCATTTTTGGCTTCCAAAATTATCTCGCTAGGCTCATCTTTACCCTTTGCTATTTTTTCTTCTTTTGACTCTATACCGTGGTCAATGGAGTTTCGTATTAAATGCATAAGTGGATCAGCAATGTGTTCAATTATATTTTTATCAACCTCCGTTTCTTCACCTATGATTTTAAGGTGAACATCTTTATTTAATTTCTTATTCATGTCTCTAACAATCCTATTCATCTTTTGAAAGGTTAAACATAATGGCACCATTCTAATTGACATTACAACATCTTGCAGTTCACTAGTTATTTTCTTAAGCTGCCTAGAAGCTTTATAAAAACTATTTAGGGTTAAACCCTTAAGTTCAGTGTTTTGAGTAACCATAGCTTCTGATATTACTAATTCACCTACTAAATCCATAAGCGTATCTAACTTATCAACATTGACACTTATAATACTTTGTTTATTTGATACAAAATTAGTTTCTTTTTCCGATTGTTTACAAATAGGCATTGTTTCAATATCTTCAATCGCTTTAATCTGATTGTCTAGTATAATTTCTTTATTTGTCCATAAATTTTTAATTTCCTCTGAATCTTCCATCTCAACTAGTTCTAGATCTTTTAAAAATATTGTTTCTAACAAAAATAACTTAATCTCATCAAAACTAAATCCAGTTTTGAAAAAAATTTTAAACCCATCACTTCTGATAAAATTTTGAGTATCATCATTTTCAACAATGTCACTAGGAGAATATCGTATTTCTTCAGCTTTTTTCTCCAAATTATGAACTATTGTAAAGGCCCTTACATTTTCCATTTCACAGCCTTCTTCAAAATAGATGTGTGCTTTATAATATTTCTTTACTTCATCAGTAATATTACTATCACATGCAATATAATCTTTTTGTTTTTTTACTGGCTCATTCTCCTCCTGGACCTTTAAGTAATCATTAGTATCTGTTTTGTTGCATTCCAAAGCATTTAAGAAGCTCTTTGTCTCTTCTATAAAAAAAGATGAATCCCCGTCAGCCTCCTGATTGCTTTTTAATTTATCTGTTTCATTTTTAATAAAGTCTACACCCTTTAAAACAATATCTGTTAGCATTGTATAGTCTACTTTATCCGTCTTCTCTTCCCTTAAATAATAAAATAAATCTTCAATAGAATGAGCCAATTTTGCTATATCGTTGAATAACATCATTGAAGCTGAGCCTTTAATGGTATGCATTATTCTAAATATTTCATTTATTGATTTTTCTTCAAATGTACTTGATTTTTCACTACTTAGCACACATTGCTCCAACTGCTCTATTAATTGGAGTGTCTCAAAAATAAACATCTCTAACATAGGTTCATTACTTACATTATTGCTCAATAAAATCACTCCCTAAAACTAAAAGACTTACACCTTATTTAATGCTTCAATTAAACGTTCTTCTTTAAAAGGTTTAACAACAAAGGTTTTTGCTCCAAACATTATAGAAGCTTTAACCTTAGTTTCTTGTCCAACTGCAGATAACATAACGACTTTTGCATTAGGATCTATGTCCATTATTTCCTTTAAAGCCTGTATTCCTTCCATTTCAGGCATTGTTATATCCATTGTAACTATATCCGGTTTTAATTCTCTATATTTAGTTATGGCAACTTGTCCATTTTCAGCCTCACCAGCTACTTCAAAACCATTTTTCTCTAGCATGGTTTTTAATGACACTCTAATAAATATAGAATCATCAACAATTAATACTCTTTTCATAATCTTCATCCTCCCTTTGCTCTATAATTGCAATATCTCTAAATGTAGTCGTCAGATATACTCCTATAAGTATACTCATGAAAATTATACCATACTGTAGTATTATAGAAAACTAAAACAATTAACGTATGAAATTTTATGATTCTTGTTTGTAATATTTTGTTATAACTTATCAATATATTGAAATTTTCGTTTATTACCTACTTCAATTGCAATATATTTTGCAAAAAAGAAACTGCATAATTCATTATGCAGTTTCACAGTTTGACTACAACCACTATGCATCTTCATAGTAATTGTAACTAACCTGAAAGAAATATAATTTATTTACTTATTATTCTATTTTTTTATTTAATATCTTCTACAAAGCAGTTTGATACTATTATATTATTACTTAATAAAGTTGCTCCGTAAGCTGCTGTTGTAACTGTTTGTGCTTCTGTATTAACTCCACCTGCTCTTACATTAACTCTTACTCCAGTTTCAATTAAAGAATTAAATGTATTTCTTACAGCCGCTTCACAATCAGCTCCACAACCTGTAGGAACTGGTGAAGGTGTTGGTAAGAATCTTATCCTAAGTGTTCCGTTAGAATTAACAAATGAATCTGTTCCTGTAAGAATTATCGATGCTATTTTGCAAATGTCAATTCTGTGAGTTATAACTCCAGCCCCATCTGTCAATATAAAAATACCACTATTCTTTCCTGAAGGAATTAATGAATTTGGTATGCCAAATACTGTTCCACCATTTTCATAGTTAACAATAATTGTTGATGATGGAAATAACCTAATAACTTCAGCTATTACATTTTTCATTTGAGCAACACATGCACACTCTGCTGAATCTCCAGCTTTCCCTTGGTGTCCACGATGGCCTCTTGGCCCTCTTTCTCCACATGGTCCACATGGTCCACATGGCCCACAATGTCCTCTTGGTCCGCATTTTCCACAATGTCCACAATGTCCACGGTGTCCTCTCTTTCCACGTTCGCCTCTTTCTCCTGGATCTCCTTGTAGTCCTTGCACTCCTTGCAATCCTGCTGGTCCTTCTATTCCTGGATCTCCTTGCAATCCTGCTGGCCCTTCTGCTCCTGGATCTCCATCATTTCCTTTTGGTCCTCTTCTTCCACGACATCCTCTTGGTCCGCATGGTCCACATGG
>CAZKOJ010000009.1:33154-54071 GCA_964554365.1 uncultured Clostridium sp.
TTCCTTTTGGTCCTCTTCTTCCACGACATCCTCTTGGTCCGCATGGTCCACATGGCCCACATTTTCCACAATGTCCACGATGTCCTCTCTTTCCACGTTCGCCTCTTTCTCCACATTCTCCTGGGTCTCCCGGATCTCCCTGTAGTCCCTGAACTCCTTGCAATCCTGCTGGTCCTTCTATTCCTGGATCTCCTTGCAATCCTGCTGGCCCTTCTGCTCCTGGATCTCCATCATTTCCTTTTGGTCCTCTTCTTCCACGACATCCTCTTGGTCCGCATGGTCCACATGGCCCACATTTTCCA
This sequence comes from uncultured Clostridium sp., assembly GCA_964554365.1. Classification (GTDB taxonomy): domain Bacteria; phylum Bacillota; class Clostridia; order Clostridiales; family Clostridiaceae; genus Clostridium_AM. Next base: position 33,457 of record CAZKOJ010000009.1, read on the forward strand.
CAATGTCCACGATGTCCTCTCTTTCCACGTTCGCCTCTTTCTCCACATTCTCCTGGGTCTCCCGGATCTCCCTGTAGTCCCTGAACTCCTTGCAATCCTGCTGGTCCTTCTGCTCCTGGATCTCCTTGCAATCCTGCCGGCCCTTCTGCTCCTGGATCTCCATCATTTCCCCTTGGGCCTCTTCTTCCGCGACATCCCCTTGGGCCTCTTTCAGCACAAATAACACTTACATTGCATTTACGATGTGATTTACAATGGCATTTTTCACTTAAGCAATCACATTCGTCCTCATCCATTGGATCTCTGTCACACCTATGATGCTCCCTCTTTGTACTCTTACGTTTTTCATTATCCATTGGATCCTCATATCTTCTCATAAATCAATTTACCTCCTTTTGTAGAAGTGAAGATTAACCTACTAATAGGATTTATCTTCAATATAATTTATGATGCTTACTGTAAATTGGGAACATAAAACACTATAATTTCATTGAAAATTATATAAATATTACTCTCACCACCTTATTTAAAACTTATATTATGACGTAGAAAGAGCATACTCGAGTTAATAACTTAAGTATGCTCTTCATATTTCATTTTACTTTATAAGTTAAATACCTAAAAGTTTTTTTGTATGTTCTTCTACCATTTCCGGAGTAATATCTTTTCTTCTTGCCACTCCTGTATCTATAGCTGCTTTTGCCACACATGCAGCAACCTTTGGTGCTATTCTTAAATCAAATGCTTCAGGTATAACATAATCTGGCCTTAACTCTTCTTCATTTATAAGTCCTGCTATAGCATAGGCTGCAGCCATTTTCATTTCATCATTTATCTGGCTTGCACGCACATCCAAAGCACCCCTAAATATACCCGGGAATGCAACTACATTATTAACTTGATTTGGATAATCTGATCTTCCTGTACATACTACTTTTGCTCCTGCTTTAATAGCTACCTCTGGTAATATCTCGGGATTTGGATTAGCCATTGCCATAATAATTCCATCTCTATTCATAGACTTAACCATATCTTCTGTTACACAGTTTGCTACTGACACACCTAAAAATACATCTGTTCCTTTTAGTGTATCTGCTAATGTTCCTTTTACTAAATTCTTATTTGTTATATCTGCCATTTCATCCTTATACTTGTTCATACCTTCTGGTCTTCCCTTATATATAGCGCCTTTAGAGTCACATAATATAACGTCTTTTGTACCCATTTTTAGCAACAATTTTGTAATAGCTGTTCCTGCTGCTCCTGCACCATTTACAACTATAGTTATATCTTCAAATCTTTTATTAGTAACCTTTAATGCATTTATAAGACAAGCTGTCGAAACTACTGCTGTTCCATGCTGATCATCATGGAATATAGGAATATTACTTATTTCTTTAAGTTTTTCCTCTATCTCAAAACATTCTGGAGCTTTAATATCTTCTAAGTTTATTCCTCCAAAAGTTGGCTCCATAAGCTTTACAGTTTCTACAATCTTATTTATATCTTTTGTATCTAAGCAAATTGGAAAAGCATCCACTCCACCAAAAGCCTTAAACAATACTGCTTTACCTTCCATAACTGGGAGTCCTGCTCCTGCACCTATGTCTCCAAGTCCTAACACTGCTGTGCCATTAGTTACTACAGCTACCCAATTTCCTTTAGCTGTGTAATCATATATACTTTCAGGATTTTTTTCAATTTCTAAGCATGGCTCTGCTACTCCTGGAGTATACGCCATGGTTAAATCCTCTTTGTTTTTAAGAGGTACTTTACATTCAAGTGCAATTTTACCCTCATAATCTTTGTGAAATTTTAGAGCTTTCTCTTTTAAATTACTCATTTGCTAATCCCCCTATTAATTACTTTATACTTAAGTTTCTAGTTCTATTACTAACACATTATTTAGTATATCACTAATTTACAGTTTTCCCAATACTTCTTATTGATTTATCATACTATTCTGTTAAGCCTTAGTTTTTCATTTTATCCTTTATGCTATGTCCTGAATATAATGCAAAAGATGCAATACCTATAATCCAGTGAAGCCCAAAAATCGCACCACCTAAACCATATAATTTTAATCTTTCAAAATATTTTTTAGCAAAAGAATTAAACAAATCTTCTATTTCTTTAGGCTCCATATTATTTATTTCTTTTTCTGTAATACCTCTAAAATCAATAGTATTAATTATATTTGAAAAATTATCTCCTGCAGCATCTACAATGGAATTAACTACTATATCATTAATAAACTCTTTTGTAGATGGCTCTATAATATTTAAGTTGTTTACTAGAATACCTTTAGTTACTTTGCCTATTAAATTTTTCAACTCTTCATGTATTTCTTGATTTTTCGAGATTTTTTCCACAACGCTTGCTATTGAATTATTAACTTCCTTACAATCCAATAATTCATTAACATTTTTAGCTTTAAACTTATCATTAACTAAAGCTTGTGTGAAATGACTTAGATTTTCTTTAAATATATTACTGTTATAAATCAATCCAGTGAATTTTTTACATATGTTTTGTATATACTCTTCATTAACGCCTTCTGTAACATCACTAATTTTCCTTGATAAAATTAAACTTTCAAAAATTTCATAAGTAAGTTTACTGTATTCATTAATTAATGTTTCTTTATTTATATTTATATTAGTCCCTAATGATTTTTCTATAAGCTGTATCTCATATTTAAATACATCCATGAAATCTTCAATTCTATTAACTGATAAAATATTTAAATATTTTTCTATTCTGCCTTCACTTACCCACTCACCCATGCTTTCTGCAGTTTTCATTATATTATCATTTAATGCTGATATATTTTCTTTAGTATTAATAAATTTATTAATACTATTTAATATCTCACTGCTTTCAATTTTAATTTGTAAGTCTCCAACTGTACTATTACAAATTTCATTATCTATAAAATTTTCTAATACTTTATGAAGTTCTTCTTTTTTCTCATTTATAAAAATAGGTACCTTATTATTTATTAAATTATGAACCACCTCTGCTATTAATTGATTTCCTCCAAACATATTGTATCCTATTCTTTCAAAAAAATTTAAATTCTCTTGGGTAGTAGTAATCGCAACTTCTGCTATAGTTTGCTGCTTATTGCTTATTCCTTTTACAACAGCTTTAAGCGTATTATCTACTATATAGTTAAAATTATTTTTTATTATTTTAACAAAGAAACCATTAAACAATTCACCTATGTTTTTATTAGGATTAAGCTCTTTTAAAATCATGCCTTCTATCCAATTAAAAATTTTATTTGTAGTTTCTTCTGAACCTATTTTGTTTCTTATTATATTATTTAAGGATTCATTGAGTTTTTCTATATGTTTTGAATTAATTATTTCCTTAACAGGCTTATTTATTAGTTCTTCATATTCTTTAGAAAATTTTATCAATACTTTATTTCCACTATTCTCTTTATTAATATAATCTGATAAAGTATCTATTTTTTTTTCAATTTTCTTACTTAGTTGTTTTTCTATTAATTCTTTAACTTCCTTTGGAATTATATGTAAAGTCTTTTCGTCTGATTTTAATAATTTAATTAATTCCTTGCTTATTATTACATGAGAGTCTTTAACTGCTTTTAAAATTTCTTTTTGTGCTTTACTTTCTATATTAGAAAAATCCATGTTAGAAATACTATATCCACTTACTTCACTAACTAAAAAATTAGAAATTTTGTCTTTATTATCATTTATTAACTGTTTAACATAATCATAGCTTTTATTGTTTATAGCATCTGAATGCTTACATAAGAAATCTACCAATATTTTATAATCATCTTTTGAAATTGTATCTTTAAATACAGTATAAATAAATTCTCTATTTTTATTGAATAATTCTTCAATACTATCTCTATTCAATAGCTCTTCATCAACAAAACCACTCATGGATTTTGCAAATCTAGGTTTTCTACTTACTATTACACCAGGTGTAAATGGAATTTTAATACCAAATATTCTTTTTTCAGTGTAAGGTTTAAAAAGCATTGCTACGGCTTGAACGTTTGTTATCCATCCAACTAAAGCATATACAACTACATTAATAGCAGTGGTAACAGCATAACTGTATTGTACAGTTGATTTATCGAAAAAGTACATTCCTATACCAACCACTGCCCCAAGTAGTGCACCAATCATTGTAATTGGCTTCATTTCTTTTCCCATAAATTCTTCAACCATTACTTGAAGCTCTTCATCCTTTAGATTGTATAGATTACTACAAACTGCTTTTTTTATATTTCCACTTAGAATATACTCCAAGTTATTTTTAAATAATAGTTGAATATACTCAGCTAAAATTTCATCTACATTTTCTACATTATTTATTACATCACAAACTTTTTTAACCTGAATATCTTTAGATATATTAAATAATTTATGTGTTTTATTTAATGCCATATCTACAATTTCATTAAACAAAATTTTTCTCTTATACTCATTCAAAACTTTGTATAAAGTAACTTCCGGATCTATAGAGCTATTTAGCTCCTTAGAAAATAAGTTTATTATATTATTTTTATTATTATTTAATGTTTCCATTATCACTTTTTTAACATTATGAGAATTTGAACTTAAAAATTCTTCAGTTATTATCTGTTCAAAATTTAAATCATTAATATTCTTTAAATTTTTCACAAGTTGTTCTGTTAAAAATTTAGTAACATCTTCTGTATATATGTAATTTTCCTTTATTCTATTTATTAATGGTTTTTTAATATATGTTTCAAAAATATTAACTAGATTTATATTGGAAATATTTTTTATTTCTTTATCTAAAACCTTAGTAAAATAATTTTCTGGCATATATTCTAAATAATTCATAAGATTATAATTTATGAATTTGCCAAGACTTTCTTCAGTAAATATATTGTTTTTTTCTAGCATATTCACAATATTTGATACTTTTTCTTCTTTAAGATATTTAATAATTATCAGTGTTATATCTTTGCTTATACCTTCTATATCTGCATTTTCTTCTAGATATTCAGTTATTTTTGATACTATCTGAAATTTCTTTGCTACATTATTTAAGAATCCATCTCTAAGTGAATTTAAAGTTCCTCTTTTAATATCATCATCAATTGAATCTATAGTATCATCTATAGCGTTTTCTATTAAATTTTCTATATCTTCTCTATTTTTCTCTATCCATAATATTATTTCTTTTACTGCATATTGTAATTTGTTTTCCAAAAACTTCTGAGTATTATCTCTTAAATCCTGTGAAAAAAAATCTAAAACTGGTTTGTCAATACATTTTAACCTGTTAAACAATTCTTTACTGAAATCATCTATTAGTATTTTCCCCTGATTAGATTGTATAAATTCTTTAATTTCAGCAATTAATTTTGTTGATAAATCATTTTCATTTTCACTATGACTAAAATCTATAATTCTCTTTTCTAATAACTTTTCTTCTACTGTATTTAAAATTTTATGTATTTGTAAAGTTTCAATAGTTTTCTCAAAGGCCTTATCTATATCCAAATTAAAGTTGTCTTTTATATCTACATGAAAATTCATAAAACTTTGTTGAAAATTTTTACTTATTACATCTAAAAATTCACTTTCAAAAAATTCACCAAAAGTCATTGATTTATTTTCATTATAAAAATCATCTATAGCTTTTTCTATAAATTTATTATCATTTAGTGTTTGAAAAGTACAATCAAATACATCCTCACTTATATGATGAACTTGTTTTTCACTTACTAAGTCTTTTATATGAATATTTTTACAGAGACTATTAAAAACACTTGGGAAGTGATCATTAGCGCATTGCTTCATATAATTTTCAGTTTTGCTTATGGTGGAATTAAAACCTTCAATGTCACCAAAATGCATATTAGAAGTATTATCATATATATTTATTTTTAATAAGTCATTAGAAAACTTTTTAATACTATTATTAAATGACTCCTTTGTTAATTCACGACTTAAAGTTTTACAATTTATTATATCTCTTTCTACTAATGAGCTTACATTGTCACTAAATTCATTTCTAGTTTTTACTACTATTCCTCCTAATTTAGCCTTACCAATGCCATACTCCCTAAATATCATTTTAATAGCTAAAGCATTTGTTATGTATCCTGTTATGGAACCTGTTAAAACTTCTTTTATTAAATCAAACTGCATAGCTGCCTCCTTATAATGGTAAATTTTCTTAATATTTATGCACAAAAATTATACCATAAATCATAAATAATTAACCATACTCATTAAATAATATTGCCAAAAATAATGGAAAAAGGCCAGCTACAGCCTGGCCTTTTTTCATTATTTAAATTTAAAACACTTGTATTGAGCAACTTTATATTATTTATTATTCCATTATTCGTAAATATATAGCAACTGTTCTATATAGATACAATACACTTTTTTAAAAAATTATTAAAAATATAAGTAAAAGTAACAGCGTAAATATCATAAAGTGTTTTTTTAATTTATTAGATTGCAAATTTAAATAGCAGTTAATACAATAATTTTATTTATATAAAATAAATTAAATATAGATAGATTGTACATATAATTACTGTTAATATCATCATAGGGAAAGCAATTTTAAAATATTGTCCGAAAGTAATTTTATAGCCTTTCTCTGCTGCCATACCAGTTGCAATAACATTTGCACTTGCTCCGATTATTGTTCCATTTCCACCAAGACAAGCTCCAAGAGAAAGTGCCCACCATAAAGGCTTCAGGTTCATTCCAGAAAGTGTTCCCATATCTTGAATCATAGGTATCATTGTTGCAACAAATGGTATATTATCAATAAACGCTGATGCAATAGCTGATACCCATAGTATTGCCATGGTTGATAGAATCATATTCCCATGTGTCATGTTAAGTACCCACTCTGCCAAAATTTTTATGGCCCCAGCTTCTTTAAGACCACCTACAAGCATAAACAGCCCTACAAAGAAAAATATAGTACCCCATTCAACTTCTAACAATATTTTTGTGGGGCTTATCTTTGATATAGTGAGTAGTACCACTGCCCCTACAATTGCTACGGTTGCGGATTCAAAGTTCAACATACCATGGAGGATAAATCCAAAAAACGTCATTGCAAGTACTGCTAAACTTTTAACAAGAAGAGTTTTGTCCCTTATTGCTGATTTTTCATCCATTTCTAGAATTTTTTGTTTGGCTTCTTCTGTTGTGTGTAATTGTTTTTTATACATTAGTGCAAAAATAAAAGTAGTTATAAGTAATATAGGTATAGCCACAACAGCGTCAACTTTTATAAAATCCATGAACTTTAATCCTGCAGCACTTCCTATCATAATATTAGGTGGGTCTCCTATGAGTGTTGCAGTTCCACCTACATTAGATGCAAAAACCTCAGCTATTATGAAAGGAACAGGACTTATATGCAATTCCTTTGTTATATCAAAAGTTATTGGAATTATCAATAGTATAGTTGTAACATTATCAAGTACACCTGAAAGTAATCCTGTTATTAAAGCTAGTAAAATAAGCAATTTTGTTGGTTCACCTTTTGCTATCTTTACAACTTTAATTGCTAAATATTGAAATAATCCTGTTCTTTTAGTTATCATAACTATAACCATCATAGCTATTAGAAGCCCTATAGTATTAAAATCAATATTTTTAAATGCATCCTCTTGACTTATTATTCGTGTAAGTATCATAAGACATGCTCCAATAAAAGCAACCAACGTCCTATCAACCTTTTCAGACATTATAAATATGTATGCTATAAGAAATATAGCGCATGCCACCATAAGTTTAAGTAAATTAGTATCCATAAATGTAAGTCCTCCTATAAATTATAATAAATTAGTATTTTTTTAATTAAAAAAATATTAAAAAACAAAAAGAAGGAAGTCCAAAATGGACTCCCCCCCCTAGAAGCCTGATACTTGAAAACGAATGCAAATCGCCCAACCGTGTTTAGATATTACGCCTTTTTTTAAAAATAACATAATATTTAGAAATGTTCAATTTCAGTTTTCGGCTATATTTTGCGATTAAATGATAAATTTTTAACATTCTCTTTTGTTTATATGTTAAATTGTACAATATTATCAAAATAAGGAAAACATTAAAATTTTTCAAACTTTTCAATGATTTCATTAGGCTTATTCACTAAATTTCATAATTTTATTTCTAAGATAATAAGTTAAATAATCTTGAACTTTTGAATCATCTCATTAAGTTTTTGTGCTAATTGTGTTTGACTCTCTGTGGTTTTTGTAATTTCTTCTATTGCTTTTGCAGACTCATTTACACTACTTAATATTTCATTTGAATATTCAGCAGAGTTTTCTGATAACCGAGTCATCCCTTGTATCGCCATACTTACTTCATTATTACTAGCATTAATTTGTTCTAGTCCTGATTCAATATTATGTCCTATATGGCTAACATACTCTGAATCAGCACTATACTCCTTACACATACTTATAAAAACTCTTAATTGATTATACACATGTTCATCTATAAACTCTAATATCTCTTCACTATTGACTGATATATTTTTAAAAGCTTCCTGTACTTTAGTAACTGTATTTTGTATATTTACAACAGTCTCTGAGGACTTCTCCGCAAGTTTTCTAACTTCTTCTGCTACTACTGCAAAACCTTTTCCATGTTGACCAGCTCTTGATGCTTCAATGGCAGCATTTAAAGCTAATAAATTTGTTTGAGAAGCTATATTTGCTATAACCTCTGCCATATTCTTAATTTCATCTACTACTTTCCCTGCTTCAATAGCCTTTAATATTTTTTCCTGTTTTTCTGTAAACAGGATTTCAGTTGTTTTTATGGATTCTTTACCTTTATTGTGAGATTCAGTAGCTCTTTCCCTAAACTCTAATGAATTTTTACTTCCATCCGCTGCTATTGTTGTAATGTCCTTTATACTTAAATTGATTTCTTCTTCTGAAGAATAAATCTGCTGACTTATTCCACTTATTTCTTCTGCATCACTAGAAATTTCATTAATAGAAGCATTGATAGTTTGCATCTTAGCATTCATTTCTTCAACTGATGCATAAACTTCTTCACTTAAGCTGTTTGCATCTGAAGAGTTTTCTGTAATTGCTTTTATAAGTCCCTTAATATTTTCTTGAGCTTTATTTAAAGATATGATAGTTTGTCCAAATTCATCATTTCTATTAATAGTGATGTTAGTAGTAAGATCGTAATTAGCTAATCGTTGTGCAAAATTTTTTATTTTCCATAGAGAACTAATTATTTCTTTTGTAAGTATAGTCCCTAACGCTATTGCAAGTATCAATATAATTATTATGAAGCCTATGGTTACCGCAGTGTTTATTTTATAAGCTTGCTTACTTTCTAAATTATCATTTTTTGCATCATCTGAATTAATTTGTATAATTTTATTTAGTGATTTGAAAACGTTTTCTAGTTTATCTAATGTTTTTTCATATAATGCTAAAGCTTCTTCATTTTTTCCCTCTTGAATTAAGCCTATAACCTTTTCTCGTATGTCTCTATATTCTTTTAATTGAACCTTAAATGTATTGAATGTTTCCTCTTCTCCATCAACCCAAACATTTGATTCTGTATTACCGTTATTATATTTATCTACTAACTTATTATCATTATCTGTATATTTATGAATATTATCTATAAATTGCGTCATTTTATTTTTGTCTTTTTCATTTATTAATTGAGACATATTCAGACTTATATTTAATAAATTTTCTTTTATGTCATGTATTTCACACATAGGTATTAAGTTGCTATTATACATATGATCATAATTTAAATTTATATTTCTTAAGTCTTTTAATCCTCTAGCTCCTATTAATCCTATTAATAATATTATACATAGAAATGAACTTATAAGCTTTGTCCTTACCTTCATATTTTTAAAAATATTCATTTTATTCAATCCCTCTCTCGTCATTTTTAAATTGTTATATCCATAAGTGCTTAATGTACTATTTATGCTCCATTAATTTACATAAGCAATTTTTATTCCACATGTTTTTTTACATTTTAAGCTGTTTTTCGATAAATGAGTATCACATTTATACCATAGTAGTTTCATTTTGATAAAAATATACTTTTTATTTCATTTTGATATATTTTACTTTCATATTCATATCTTTTTTTAGTTTTGTTAAACTTATTCTTTTGTATATACATATTTTCATCTGCTATTTTAATAATTTCATTTATAGGCATACTTTTAGAAGATATTGAATATCCTATGCTCATTGTTAATTCAAAATTTGTTTGCGTTTTATTCCACATATCAATAATATTATTATGTATTCTTTTTATTATTTTTGTAATATCATTTTTACTGCAATTAACCATTAATATCATAAACTCATCACCTCCATACCTAAAAACATAATCATTTTTTCTTATGGATTTTTTCAGTATTTGTGCAGTAGTTTTAATAACTAAATCTCCATACAAATGACCAAAAGTATCATTTATATATTTAAGACTATTAATATCAATGATAATAATTCCAAATACATCTAAATCTGGATTTAATGAATTTATAACTGTTTGTAAATGTTGCCTATTGTATATTCCTGTAAGATTATCTTTAATAGCCTTCTCCTGTATCTGTATAAAAAATAAGTACTTCTGAATAGCATTATTAACATAATCTGAAATTACTTGTAATAGTTTTTCTTCTCTTTCTTCTATTACAGTTTCCATATCTGTTTGTATAAATATAGTACCTATATTCTTATCTTGCAGATATACTATTAAAGTAATAATAATTTTTTCATTTATTTTTTTGAATTGAAATTTTGGCTGTCTTGTATAAAATATTTTTTTTATATTTTCATTGATATATTCTTGTATATCTCTTGTGAATCCATTCATGTTATTAACATTATAAAACTCAATATCCATATATTTTTTAATCACTATATTTATATAGTCTATATTAATTATTTTATTAAATATATTTAATGCCCTTTTTAAAATTTCATTTAAATCATATACCTGTGTTAACAGGGTATTCGCTTGAACAAGTATGTTTAGATTCTCAATACTATTTTCTAACAACCTCAACATTTTTTCTTGTTCAGAAACATCCTTTGTAAGCATAAGTAAACCTTCATATTTATTGTTTATGTCTTGAATTGCTATATATTTATTCTCTAAATATCTGTTACCTCTTTTCATTGTTCTTTCCCATCCACTGATTTGACCCTGTTTAACCTTTGAAAGTTTCTGCTTAACTATGCTGTTTCTATGTTTTTTATGAAAATCAGTAAAATCATTTCCTACAATATTTTCTTGATTTTTATTTCTTACGAACGCAGCAAATTTATTGCAAAACTTTATTTCATCATATTTATCAATTAAAATCACCCCTATATCTGGTAATTTATCTAAAATAGTTTCCCAATTTTCACTTACATAATTATATTTTTTTGTAGTTTTAATGTATAAAGGTTTTTCAATATTATAGTACTTATTATAAAAATCATCTATTATTTCTAAAAAATTATCTACTATATCTCCATCAAATTGAGTATTTTTATTTATTATAAGTTCTTTTTTTGCTTCTTCAAGGGTTAGTATTCTTTTATAATTGCGATATGAAATCATAGCATCGAAACTGTCACATATACTTATTATTCTCGCTTTTAGCGGTATACTTTTTCCTTTTAAATTTGAACAATAACCCTTTCCATCATATCTTTCATGATGATATAGTACTGAATCGTTTACTTTATCTAAATACTTAGAACTATTGAGAATATTTACCCCCTTAACTGTGTGCCTTTCAATGACACTTCTATCTTTAGCATTCAAAGCTCCTGGTTTGTATAAAATGTTTGAAGGTATATTTAATTTTCCTATATCATGTAATAATCCACCTAAAGCAATGTCTAGACTCTCTTCATCTGAAATATTCATCCTATGACACAATAAATATGAACTTAAGCATACATTTAAGCAATGATTGTATACAGCATGATATTTATGTTTTAATGCCAACATTGCTGTATTTGTTACTTCGTCTTTTTCTATTAACAATTTGAAATAATTTATCAACTCACTTTTATTAAACATGCATGTCCCCTCCTTTTGGATCAAAATAAAAAATAAATTACCCTTTTAAAAATGACATACCATAATATTTATATATAACCCTACAAATTAATTGCACATATAAAAAAGGCCTTCTATTTCGAAGGCCTTTTTATTTATACAACAAATACACATTACTAATAATCAAAAACATAAACGTTTACTGTATATTATTGACTATCCTTCCCTCCGAAAGATTACAGTTAAATTAATAAGGCAGGTCTCCTGACTAAGATTCATCTTACTCCCTTCTCTTCCCAAAGCCTTATGCTTCAGTGAGATAACAGGTTTCATCCTCATTACAGTAGCGGGGGCTGCAGCGGATTTTAACCGCTTTCCCTTTTCATTTCTTTTTACAAAGAAACACCTTAGTAACATTATTAAGTTGTAGTTTAAATTACTTATATAATCTTATTTTATTACATTTTAACACAAATGTATACAAAAAAATCTATCTTAACTAATATTATACATATATTCCATCGATTTTTCAATATTTTCAGCCTTTATTATTTATCATTTTTTATGTAATCAACGTTTTACATATGGTGTTACAAGTAAACTTTCACTAAATATGGAAGTAATAACATATAAAAAAATAGAAGTTAGAACACTATAATTCAAAATGAATTACATTCTAACTTCTATCTTTAACAATTGTATTTTTCAATAGTCTTTCTCCCTAAACTGTATTTTCGCTAATTAAGCTTAGTGCTGTTATTAATTTTAAATTAACTTCAAAGTACTTAGTCTATTTGCGAATAAACCTAAAATTTCATTTTACTACTAGGTAATCTATAAAGCGGCTTCTCACCCACTGCAATGGCAGTAATCATTAGACACCTAGAAATTTGGTTTACTAACTATTTTGTCATTTAGTAACATATAATTTTTAGTTAAAAATTACTAGATGGTCTCAATAGTTTATACTTGCTTATTTTGTGAACTCACCTCACTATAATCACTTTGCTATTTTGGATTGAGGGTATCACTTTTTTCGTTTAAAGATTTTACTAAATATAACTTATAAGAAAGCTTTCTTATGTTTATGTATTTATAATACTATATTAAATATAATAAGTCAATAGTTATTATCTATTAACAATAGAAATATTTATTTCATAATTCAGAATTTTAATAGTACAAGCATTATTTTACATCATTAATGTTGCTTCATATTTTAACGTAAAAATTGAAAAAGATTATTAATTAAGTACCAATTTCCTTTAAAGTAAATATTTTAAATTGTATATAATTTAGTATATTTAATAATTCAAATAATTTGCAATACATATGGCAAGATTTTATTTTTAAGCACCATCATAAAATTGTACACCATAAAAATAGAACCTTAACAGCAATTTAGCGTGTTAGGTTCTATTTTCTTCTTTACATACATTATTTAAAAAACATATCCATAATTATGCTACATTCTCATCACTGTCATGTTTTTTCACAATTTTTGATGAAGTTTTAGAAGTTTGAACTAGAAAAACTCCACCAAGTATTATACCTATAGACAAAATCGTATTAAAATTAATGGACTCATTTAATATTAAAGCTCCAAGCAGCACTGCTACCATTGGATTTATGTAAGCATATGTACCTGCTTTTGCTGATGGCCATTTTTTTAATATATATATATAACAACTATATCCTATTAAAGATCCAAATATAATTAAATAGGCAGTTGCTGCAATTCCTTTAAATGTTAAATGTATTCTTGAAAATTCTCCAATACAAATTGATGTAGCAAGTAATAAAATTGATGCTGATAGCATTTGGATACCTATATTAGTTACAATATGTGCAGAAGTTTTAAATGTTTGAGAATAAATAGATCCTACTGCCCATATAAAAGTTGAAAATAATATAAGTAGAATATATTTTATATTTGTCTGTTCTATACTAGAATGAGATACAATTAATACCACAACTCCGCCAAAACCTATTAGAAGTCCAATAAGTCCTTTTAGATTTATTTTCTTACCCCAAACTACAAATTCTATTAGTGCCATGAATAGGGGAATAGTTGCTGCTAAAATTGCTGCTATACTGGAAGATACCATCTGTTCAGCCCAAACCATTGAACCATTACATATAAATAATAACAGTATACCAACTGTAGCCATCTTTCTTGTCTCAGTAAAAGTTTTAGGAAATTCCATACCTTTTATATAAGCAAAAGTTAGTACTAAACTTCCTGCAATAAAAAACCTTATTCCTGCAAAAAACATAGGCGGCAATTCACCAACTCCAATACGGATTGCAAGATAAGTAGAACCCCAAAAAATACATACTGCAATATATGCTAAAATTTCTTTTATTTTTTCACTTTTCATAATCGTATTCATAAAATAATCTCCTAATTTTAAAATTTGCTTTAATTATTGCATTATAATCTTTTATATAAGCTTAATACTATAACAATTAGTAATTGAAAAAAATTAAGAAACCTTCTTATAATGCTGAGCACTTTTGTTTTTATCTTTATTTTTCTTAAATATATAAACCATATATATAATCAAATATAGTACAAAAAATCCTGTTGAATATAAATACATCTCGCTATAGCTTGTAAGCTGAACTACCACTCCTGAAATTATAGTTCCTCCACCTATACCTAAGTCAAACGCATTATAGAAAGTAGCACTTGCCAAGCTTCTTTTCTCTATAGGAACTAGATTAATAGTCCATGCTTGTACTGATGGAAAAATCGCACCAAATCCAATTCCATAAAATAACGAAGCTATAATAAGCATATTAGTACTTCCTGACTTTGCTAGCAGTAATGTTCCTATTAAACAAAAAACAGCACCAGGAATTAAAACAAAACCTGGACCTCTTCTATCAAATACCTTACCTACAAATAGACGGACAATAACTTCGCATATAGCAACTCCCATAAAGAACCAGCCTACATTGCTAATACCAATTTCCCTTCCAAATAACGCAATGAATGCTAGAATTCCCCCATAAGAAAAACCTAGTAACATAATAAGACTAGATGGCAAAAGTGCCTTTCGTTCAAAAAAGTTAGATAATTGAAACCTGACTTTTTTATTTTCTTTCACAGTTATTTTTATTTCCTTAGGCTTAGATATTAAATGCATAAAAATAATTGCAGCCACTAGTTCCAAAACTGCAAAAGAAAATAGCCCCATAAATTTTAAAGAATTCAGTATCCAGATTCCAAGGAAAGAACCAAGCGACATAGCAATAGTGGATCCTAATCCAAAGTACCCCATACCTTCTCCCATACGTTCCTTAGGAATTAACCCTGTAGCTATGGTAGCTAAAAGTGTTGTTGCTAGCCCAAATCCAAACCCATGCAAAATACGAGTAATTAAAATTGTTGTTACAGTTGGTGACAAATAATATCCTAATGTACTAAAAAGACAAATCCAGCCACCAATTAGTAATAGCTTTTTTTTGTCAATATTTTTTGGAAATGAATCTGAAAATGGGCGTATTAAAATAGCTGATATAGTGAAAATACCCATTATTATTCCAATTATCGAATCATTACCACCATGTTCAGAAACATAAATAGGTAATGTAGGTAATAACATTTCAAAAGATAAAAAAAAGAAAAAATTGGCAAGTGATAAAAATATAAAATTACTTGTCCATAAACTTTCCTCTTCTATTTTAATTTCATTCTTATTAAAGTCAACATTTTGTAAATTATTCATAAGTTTTTCCCTCTCTATTTTATTTTTTAAACTCTCATACCTTGAAAATTTTCTTAACTGTTAATCTTCCCATAATGAATTGTATACAATTGATTATTAGGTAAAACTATCACATATATACTTTAATGTCAACATGTGATCTTATTGTGAATTTTCTAAATTATAATACAAAAACAACCATACATATTCGTAATTAACCTGCAAATAATATAATTGTAGTAAGGATTTCTGGCGATAGAAAAATAATGAATTTTTTATTTGAAGGGAGATGCCCTAATGAATAGAAACAAAAAGACTAAAAACATTAAAACAAATCAGTCTATTAATAATATGGGCAACAGTAACAGTGTGGATGCCTTAAATGCTGTTAATACTAATGTTCATGTGAAATCTAGTAGCAGAAATAAATAGACCCCACATCCTTGATATGTAAAAGTACATTGTCCTAAGTGCAAAAAGAGTATGTAGTAAACCACTACATACTCTATGTGTATGGATTATTTATTTTTGTTCAGCCCAATTTGCTGGGTATGTTACATACATAAACCTTGAATAGTTAGGTACGCAAAACTGAATTTTGCTTCCCTTTGGTATAAATATTATTTCTCCTGCATCTGCACAAACTTTTCTACCATCTATGTTTACTTCTAATCTGCCTTCAATTACATAGTCTATTTCATCATACATTAAAGTCCAATCAAAAGTTGTTTCTGTCATTTCCATTAATCCACAGCCAAGCCTTGGACTTTCTTCTAAACTCACTACATCCTTTAGTAGAACATTGTCTTCAGCTTTACCTGTATCAAACTTATCATCATTCTGGTTTACCTTTATAGTATTCAACTTTATAGACATTATACCACTTGCATCTCTATGCTTAGTGGCTGAAGCTTCACCTACTCCATTTAATTTTTCTTCTATGATTTTTCTTACTAATTGCTCTATCATACTTTTATCTAATTCCATAATTCAAACCTCCTAATCTTCCTTTTTTATAACCATTTTATTTGAAATAAAGCACGCAAGCATAACTGCTGTAATTCCTCCAACTAGTTTTGCAACTATCATAGGGAATATCATTTCTCTTGCAACCCCAGCAACAAATCCTAAGTGATCTCCAAATACAAATGCAGCTGATACAGCAAAAGCAACATTTATTATCTTTCCTCTATCATCCATATCCTTCATCATTCCAAACATAGGTATGTTGTTTGCTAGTGTTGCCACCATACCTGCTGCTGCTATATCATTCATTCCAAGTATTGCGCCCAATTTCATTAAAGGCTTCTTAAATACCTTTGTGATAACATAAACCATTGGGAATGCTCCAGCTAAAACCACTGCAATATCTCCAACAACTTTAATGCCCTCATCAATTGGCTTCATACCTGGTATTATTACTAATCCTGTTAACTTTTCAATAATTGCTGATGCTAATCCAAGAGTAATCATAATAACAATGAATTTGCCGAAATATGTAAATCCACTTATCATTTTTTCTGGGATTTTCCATAATCCTAAAGCTATAATTATAGCAAATACTACTATTGGGATTAAATTTTTAACAATCATTATAACTGGGAAACCACCCACTAATCCGCCTATAAATGCTCCTATTGGAATAGTAATAATTCCTGCTAAAACTCCTGTTGCTAAAAACTTATGATCCTCTTTTTCTATAATTCCTAAAGAAACTGGTATAGTGAATACTATTGTTGGTCCAAGCAATGCTCCTAATATAGCTCCTGCAAATAGACCTGCTTGTGGAGTTTTTGCTAATTCCTGTGCTAGTGGGAATCCTCCCATATCACATGCTAGAAGAGATGTTGCAAACATAGCTGGATCCGCACCAAATGCTTCAAATAATGGAACAACCACTGGTTTCAATACATTTGCAAGTACTGGAGCCAAACAAATAATTCCAACCATAGCAATGGTTAAAGACCCCATTGCCATAAATCCCTCTTCAAACTTATCTCCTAAACTAAACTTATTACCTATGCATTTATCTATAGCTCCAAGCACCATAAATAGAACCATAATGTAAATTATAATCTCATTTATCCCCATTTATTACTCCTCCTACTACTGAATTAAAACTTTATTATTTCTCTTGTAGTTTACGGTACCTAAATCATTATTTACCTTCTACTTCAAGGCTATCAATGATACCCACAATCACTGCATCAACTGGAATATCTTTTCTTTCAAATGAAGTTCTTGCAGAACTTCCGTTGGTTATAATAACCATATCACCAACACCTGCTCCTACATTATCAACTGCCACAATAGTGCCCTTTTCTACTTCATATTTTTCATTTACTTTCTTTACAATTAGAAACTTTAATCCATTGAGTTTTTCATCTTTCCTGGTAGCCCAAATACTTCCTATAACTTTTCCAATTATCAAATGATAGCCTCCTTTAGGATATAGTTTTTATCTGTATTTTGTTTGTTCTTATAAAATCCTTTGCTAATGGAGTTATAATAGCGTTTTTATATATTTCAATTTGTCGTATGCCTTTCATTTGTAGCTTTCTAAGATCTGCTTCTGTAATAACTTTTTTATTCACTATATTTTCAGTACTTACTACAATTTCCTTTTTGTCACATTTTATATTTTTTTGCTGGTTCTCTTCTATAGAATGAAATGAATTGTTCACCATTTCCTGTTCTATTTCAACTCCTAATAAGGTTATTTTATGTTCATAATCTAAATATAACTTATACAAATTCCCCTTAGCAGTTTCCTTATATCTTCTGTGTTCAAGTCCTTCTTTTAGGACTATTACCTTTTTTCCCTTAAATAACGCTCTTATTATAATGCCTACCATTTTACTATTAGGAAGCCCTAAAGCTAGTGCACTAACCTCTTCAATGGATAGCTCTGGTACAACTACTAACTCATAATCATCTAAGTTTAAATTTTCATTATAATATTCTAAGGAATATTCATCTAAAAATGTTTTATTTAAATTTTCACATTTTTTTTCTGAAAGAACCAATGCTTTTTTTTGAAATAATTTTTTCATAATCTCTTTTGTTATAAGTTCTATGAGCTTATCCTTGTCCATATCACCACTCCTTAAGGACTTACTTAATGATTCTAGCCAAAGTTCCTTTTGTAAATCCACATGCATTTGCTTCATCATAATCAATATGCATATAAGCTTTAAAATTTTCATTTACTCTAACCACAACATCATCAAATATTAATTTTCTTTTTCCAAAAATTTCTGCTTTCACAATTTCCTTATCATGTACATTAAATTTCTCTGCATCCTTTTTAGTAATGTGTATATGTCTTTTTGCTACAATACAGCCTTCTTCTAACCTTACTGCTCCTCTATCTGACGCTATAATAATAGGTGATGAGCCTTCTATGTCTCCGCTTTCCCTTATTTCAGCTTTTATTCCAAGTATAAGACCATCTGTTAATGATATTTCTACTTGTGTCTTTTCTCTTTCCGGTCCTAATACTACCACATTACTTATAGATCCTTTTGGGCCCATTATTGTAACCCTTTCTTTGCAAGCGTATTGACTTGGTTGAGATAATTCCTTAGCTTTTGTAAGTACATATCCTTTACCAAAAATCATCTCTACACATTCTCTACTTAAATGTACATGTCTTCCTGAAGCTTCTACTTCTATAAATGTTTGCTCTTTAATCTTATTTACTACTTTTTCTACCACAGTATCTAATAGTTTTTCATCCATAATTCTTCTCCCTACTTGTATGCACGCTTTAAATATTTAAACATTAAAATCCAAAATAATGAAGACATTCTATTTAATGCTCTCATTATATCTTCTCGTTCTACTTCTCCACTTTCTTTGCTAAATGCGTTATACGCAGATATTTCCACTTCCCTTACTGTACTTCTTAAACTGTTTAAAGCTATAACTATTTCTCCTTGCTTATAGTTTGGCATGAAATAATCTATATCAAAATATTTTTTTGGATTATGAGATATTTCTCTAATTTCTTTTTCATTCATTCCCAAAAGTTGAATTTCTTTAACTTGCTCTTCTAAAACCTCGCATCTTACTAGGTTTCTTACAAAAGTTAAAATATCCTCTAAGTCCTTTGCTAATTTTTCACAATTGTTTTTAACACAAAGTACTTGAGCTTCTAATATTTTAGATTCTAAACTATCAAGCTTTCCTCTAAAAAAGATTCTCTTATGTCCTTTAGGAACTAAAGTATTTCCATATAATTGAGTCATATGTTCTGGTTTTTCTTCTAAATAACCTCCAGATAACATCTTATATTTAGGAAGGTATTTCTTTTCTTCCTTTGCGTCCTCTTTTGTACTAGATATGTTATCTACATATTTCAATTCTATATTTTGATCGTTTAAATATGCTTTTGCAGAAGGTGTAACAATAACTCCCTTTAATACTTGAAATTGCTTTAGATCATTTGGTTCTTTTTCCTTTAACATTTTCCTAAGACTACTCTCCGTTATTAACCCCATATCTTCACATCCTCACATATGGAATATAAATATACTATCCAAAAAGATACACTTTTGTGGATAGTATATTGATGAATTATTCAGCTATTTTTTCAACTATTTTTGGTAATATAGCATCAACTTCAGTATGTGGTCTTGGTATAACATGAACTGATACAAGTTCTCCAACTTTTTCTGCAGCTGCTGCTCCAGCATCTGTAGCTGCTTTAACTGCTCCTACGTCTCCTCTTACCATTACAGATACAAGTCCACCACCAATTTGTTCTCTTCCTACTATTGATACATTTGCTGCTTTAACCATTGCATCTGCAGCCTCTATTGCTGCTACTAACCCT